>JAUWEX010000286.1 GCA_030607235.1 Planctomycetota bacterium
GATACGCAGCATATTCATGCCGATCGCGATGGGTATCGCCGAGAGCGAAAGCACGATGCGCGAAATCAGCCCGCGCTTGGTAATGTAGGCAAAGGCCACCGCCACCGCCGTCAGCACCAAAAGCGAGTTCATCCCGCTGCACGCCTCCGCTACGTTCAGCGGCATGTCGAGTTTCGGCACGTTGAGCGTATTGCCCGACCGGTAAACCTCGATGCCGGATATCCTTATCAGCACTTCTCCGGCACGCGTCGCCGCGGCCATCATCTTGACCGCCACCTGCCGGTACAAAAACGGCGGCAGCGGCGTCATAAACAAAAGGTACGCGAAAGGAAACGCCAGATGCTTGAATATCCGGCCGCCGAAGATGCACCACGTGATGCCCGCCAGGATAAAAACCAGTGCAACGACCTTTATAAAGATAACCTGGCCGAACTCCGCGCTCAGGCGCATCAGCATCCCCGCCAAAATCAACGAAAGCCCCGCCAACGTCGGCCGCACCGACATGCGCTTGAGGGTCTGCCACTTCATATACACAAAAATTATCGCGAAGGCAGGGATCATCATGCAATAACCCGCCTCATCGTTCTGGCTGTTCCAACTGCCCCACAACTCCTGCGCCGTGCCCGAGATCGCATACAACAGAAACACCGCGAAAAACGCCAGCCCCAGTTCAAACCCCCGCGTGCGGTAGGGCGATTTCGTGCCCAGCGGCAACAGCGTTCGCGCGTTGTCGTTCTTGTTATTCTGATTATCGGTCAAAACAGCCTCGTGTTTTTTCGCGTCAAATTCCCGCCGCCCCTCGCCGCCGGCCCCCCCGCGCATCGCAGCACAACGGACTCATACCGCAAGCATCCGTAGCCAATCGCGCTGAATCATCTTATCGGATTTGTGTCCGAGAACCTTTGACAAAGTACGCGCCGTCGCAAAAAACTCACGGCATACCGCTTCCGTATCATATTTAATCGTCCGACGCGCAAAAAAGGTCTCTCCACAACGAAAAAAGCAAACAGGCTCGATTCAGGAAAAAACCGGCCCCACGGCCTTTGAGCATTATTGGGTTTGCGAGAAAGTTTCAAGTTATGGGAACGCGCTTGCCGATAAATTTGTTACCGCCGGATCCGGTTACAAGTAAATCGCCGAAATCGCGGCAGCGCGATCGAGGTAGATCTTGACGGGAACGGACAAAAGGAACTCGTTGTCGTGTTGAACACCGCGACGGA
Organism: Planctomycetota bacterium; assembly: GCA_030607235.1. Taxonomy (GTDB): domain Bacteria; phylum Planctomycetota; class B129-G9; order B129-G9; family B129-G9; genus JAUWEX01. The sequence continues at coordinate 1,221 of JAUWEX010000286.1, forward strand.
CAACAATCAGCGCGGCAACTACCGAACTTGTTAAGACCGACGTCGTTTCGGAAACAGGGTGAACGACGGCTCAGGTAAAGAAAGGTAGTTCCACTCGGGATCGCAAAGCACTGATCTCCGGCACCGGCGGATTTGGGAAGGAAAGCCTGGCGCGTTTAGCGGCGCGTCAGGATTTTTTTTGCCGCCTCGAAAACCTCCTCCACACTCACTCCCGTAACGCAGATAGGATCGCCGCAGCGGCGCTTTTTGCACGGCCTGCACGGCGCCTCGCCGAAAAGCACCTCCGCGGGCTGCTCGCAATACGGGCCGTAAAATCTCTCGTCCTTCGGGCCGAAAATCGTTACCAGCGCCGCGCCCGCCGCCGCCGCGATGTGCATCGGCCCCGTATCCGCGCCCACGAAAAGATCCGCCCGGCCCATCAGCGCCGCCAGCCCCCGCAACGACAGCGTCGCCGCCACCGACACCCCCTCGCCGGCCTGTCGCGCGATATCGAGGCACAATTTCTCCTCGCCCGGGCCTCGTGTCAGCAACACCCGCGCCCCAAGTTCATCGCGCAGGCGCGCCGCAAGTTGCGCAAACCGCTCCGCGGGCCACTGCTTGTACACGCCGAAACGGCTCACGCCCGGGTGCATAACCACCAGCGGGCCATCGCCCGACATCTCGGCGACAATTCTCTCCACCTCGGCCTGTTGCCCGGAAAGATCGGGCAGACGCCAGCGCACCTCAGGGTCTTCGATCCCCAGCAACGACAGCAGCCCCATGTTCCACGTCAGCCGGTGCACACCGTCGGACGGGGAATAGGTTTGGGTACAGGAGCGCGCGCTGCCCTCCTTCGATGCGGGCGACGCAAAGCCCAGCCGCCGCCCCGCGCCGCTCCGGCGCACGACCCACGCGCTGCGCATGTTGCCCTGAAAATCTATCGCCGTATCGTAGCCCCGCCCGCGCAGGTCGCGGAAAAACCGCCGCATCTCCAGCAGCACCCCCGGGATTTTCAGCGGGTTCTTCGCACGGCGCGACCATTTCTTGCGCGGCATCACAATTACTTCGTCGAGGTCGGGATGGCCCTGCAGGATATCCGCCGAGGCGGTCTCGACGACCCAGCCGATCTGCGCCTGCGGCAAAGCGGCGCGCAGGGCCGCCAGCGCGGGCAGACACCGCACAACGTCGCCGAGCGCGCTCAGCCTGACGATGAGTATCTTTTCTTTATTCGCAGTCAATTCCGCTTTCGCATGTGGCTCCGAAAGGGACACATCCCTTCGGAGCAACGGTCGAAACCGCCGCAACCGCCGACTACACATAGTGTTATGCCAACAAAACAGGCGCTCCCGAAGGGATGTGTCCCTTTCGCGCATCAGCGGGCCATGCGGTCTTTGAGGAAGTTGGTCAGCCCGCT
>JAUWEX010000405.1 GCA_030607235.1 Planctomycetota bacterium
ACGCCTATTACCAGGAATACCCGATCCTCGACGGCGGTCGCAAGACCCGCAAGGGCTTTGTCGCCATGTGCAAAGTTCTCGACTACAGCGAAGGCGGCGCCAAGCCTCACGAAAAGACCCTCGCCGGCCCCAAGGCCGACAGGCTCAACCTCCTGCGCGCTACCAGGTCCAACTTCGGCCAGATTTTCATGCTCTACTCCGACAAAGAGATGACCGTAAACAAAATCCTCGACGAAGCCGCCAAAAACAAACCCGACGCGGAAGCCGTCGTCGACGGCGAGCGCCACAGCATCTGGGCGATTACCGATCCGGAAAAGATCGAGGTCGTCCAGGACGCGATGAAAGACAAGAGCATCTTCATCGCCGACGGACACCACCGCTACGAGACGGCCATCAACTTTCGCAACGAAATGCGCGCGGCCGGCGTGAAGTGCGAAGGCCCGGAATGTCCTGAAAACCGCATGATGACCTTCGTCAACATGGACGACGAGGGCCTGACGGTCTTCCCGACGCACCGCCTCGTATTCAACGTCAAGGATTTCGAAGCGAAGAATTTCGTCGAACAACTCGGCGACTTTTTCGTCGTCCGCGAATTCCCCTACGACGAAAGCAGCGAGGCGGAAGCGCGCCGCGAATTCCTCGAAGACCTCAACGTCGAGGGCATGTCCGAAACCACGCTCGGTCTTTGCATCAACGGCGAAAGCCGTTACCTTTTACTCGGCCTCAAAGAGCGCGGGCTGGCCGAAAAACTGATTCCCGAAGACAAGCCCGCCGAATGGAAGAATCTCGACGTCAACGTGCTGCACATCCTCGTGCTCGAAAAGATACTCGGCATCGGCCCCGAGGAACTCGAAGCGCAGACCAACGTCCATTACAGGCGCAACGCGAATACGTCGATCGATCTCGTCGGGAAAGGCGAGTACCAGATGGCGTTTCTGATGAACCCGACCAAGGTTTCGCAGGTCAAGGCCGTCGCCGCCGCCGGAGAGAAGATGCCGCAGAAGTCCACTGACTTTTATCCGAAACTACTCACGGGCATGGTATTCGCAAAACTCAACATATAACGACCTGAACGCTGTTATCAGCAAGGAGAGGCAAATGCACAAGAAACTGTTTATACCGGGTCCGGTCGAGGTATCCCCCGACACGCTTCAGGCATGTGCAATCCCGATGTTCGGGCACCGCGCGCCGGAATTCAGCGATCTTTACAACCGCGTAATCCCGAAACTCAAAAAGATACTCTTCACCGAACAAAACGTATTTATTTCGACGTCGTCGGGCAGCGGCGTGATGGAAGCCGGCATCCGCAACCTCGTCGGCAAGCGCGCACTGGTTTCGTGCAACGGCGCTTTTTCCGACCGCTGGTTCGATATGATGGGTGACAACGGTAAGGAAGCCGACTCGATCAGGGTCGAGTGGGGCAAGGCGATAAAGCCGGAGATGGTCGACAAGGCCCTTTCCACCGGGAAATACGACGTCTTTACCTTTACGCACAACGAAACGAGCACCGGCGTGATGAGCCCGCTCGAAGAAATCGCCGAGGTGCTCAAAAAATACCCCGACATTACCTTCATGATCGACGCTGTGAGTTCAATGACCGGCGTCAAGATCGACACCGACGCGCTTGGCATCGACCTGCTGCTGGCCGGCGTCCAGAAAGCCTGGGCGATGCCTCCGGGACTGGCCGTGTTCGCGGTCAGCGACAAGGCGATGG
>JAUWEX010000296.1 GCA_030607235.1 Planctomycetota bacterium
GACGGTCCTGGGCGATTTTGTCATGAAATCCGCAATTGGCTCGGTGTGGTTCCACGGTCTATCGCTCAGAACGGTGCGGCGAATGTCGCCGTCGGTGTAGATGCCGCTCAAAAGCCCCTTCTCGTCCACGACAAGCACAACGCCGAGGTTGCTGACCTCGGACATGACCTTGAGCGCCTCGTCATAGGACGTGTCGGCGGAGACCACGGGAATTTTGTCGCCGGTCAGCATGATATCGCTGACTTTGAGCGCCAGACGCTGGCCGAGTTTCCCACCGGGATGGAAAACCGCAAAGTCTTCCCTGCCGAATTCGCGCCTGTTCATCAGCGTAACCGCCATCGCATCGCCCATCGCCATCGCGGCGGTGGTGCTCGCTGTCGGCACCAGCCCCAGCGGACAGGCCTCGCGATCGACGCTCACGTCGAGGGTAAGGTCGGCGTTTTTGCCCAGCGTCGAGGCTGGATCGCCGGTCATAGCGATCGTCGAGGCTCCGATGTTTTTCGCCGCCGCCAGAAGCACCAGAATCTCATCGTTCTCGCCGCTGTTCGAGATCAGCAGCAGCATATCATCCGCGCTTACGATGCCCAGATCCCCGTGAACGGCCTCGACGGGATGCAAAAAGACCGCGGGCGTGCCGGTACTGGCCATGGTCGCGGCAATCTTGCGGGCGACGTGGCCGCTCTTGCCCAGCCCGCTGGCTACAATCTTGCCGCGCAGGGCGGCTATACGGTCTATCGCCTCGCCGAAGTTTCCGTCGATGCGCTCGGAAAGCGCCAGCACCGCCTCGGCCTCTATTTTCAGTACGTTTCTGGCGTCCGCCAGAGTCTTTTCGCGTTCGGTCATGTTCGAAATTTTCCCGGAAGATTCGTTCCCGCTGAATATAGTGGAATAAGCGTCAAAGTCAAGAGGGGCTTGACGAAAGAAAAACGGCGAGCCGTTTAATCCGACCCGCCGTTTGAGGCTTTTTCTTTCGATTTATTTTCGACTGCGCAACAAATCCACGACCGCCGAAATGAGATCGCTGCCGGAAAACGGCTTGACCAAAACGCTGTCCGCGACGGCTTCGACGTACTTCGCCTCGCTGTCTTTGGGGCTTTTATCGGTCAGTATCAGAGTAGATGCCTTGAAATCGGGATTGTCGATGCGGGCGTTGTCGATAAAACTCACGAAATTGTCGATCGTATCGTAGACCCGCTCGCCTACATATCCCGACGAAACGTCGAGAACGACGATATTGAAGGCGAGGCCCTTGTCAAGCAGTTCCCGGGCATCGTCGGCGTTTTTTACGCGGCGAATGTGAAAACCGGCGTTCTCCAGCAGCATATCGTAGAAGTCCGAATTCATGTCGTCGGTTTCGAGCAGCAGTACCTGGATCCCCTGCCGGGTGGGCGCTTCCTCGCCTGCTTCGCCGATACCGCTGACACCTGCGATGTAGACGCGCAAAAGATCGCACAGCCCGCAACTGATTTCGTCCGCCTGGGATTCGGAGCATTCAAGATTGCCGATGCCGTGGGTGGTAATCTCCAGCGAATTCAATACGGGATACTGCGCACAGACCTCTTCGAACGCCGCGTTAAAGGCCTTTTCGATCGCCAGCGGATCGTATATCTGCACCGCGGTCGCGTAGATCGATTTAATCGCTTCGTTGTATATCGTCAGAAAATCGCGCGTCCGGGTCGTGGCGACCGAACCCTTGCCGCACGAGGCTCCGCAGGCGATTTCGCGTGAACCCCTATCGAGGGGGGGCGCTTCGAGTTTGAATGTCTTTTCGAGTTGATTGACTTCGAAGACGCGCCGTATCCGGTTGAGAAGTTCCTCGGCGTCGAACGGCTTGGTTATGTACTCAGCGGCGCCTACGAAATATCCGGTGAACTTGTCGGTGATCTCGGATTTCGCGCTCAGGAAGATCACGGGGATTTCGGCCAGGCGTTGGTCTTGTTTTATCTGCTCCGCCAGCATATAGCCGTCTATGTCCGGCATCGCAATGTCGCTCAAAATAAGATCGACCTTGTTTTTGCCGAGTTTTTCCAGAGCCTCGGCAGCATGATTCGCCACAATTACCTCGTAACCGTTGCTTTCAAGTATCATCTTGAGGATGCGAGTGATCTTTACTTCGTCGTCAACAACCAGAATGGAATGCTTCATATCGAAACCCTCACCTTAACGTTTGTGGGTGCAATACCGTGATGGATGTTGTTATAACAGATAATTTGAAAGATATGTTCTGGTTGCTGATAAACGGAATGATTTTGCGTCAATGTGCTATCGTCATTTGCGCGGCGGAAATTTAGCGAACAAAAAAAAAGAACGGCTCGCTTTGCGCAAGCCGTTCTCTGTGGTTGGTCGGTTAGATCAGGCCTGTTGTTCGGCGGCCTCCTGTTTTGCCATGTTCAATTCCGCGACAACCCTTTCGTCCTGCTTGTCGTCGCTATCAAGAATCTTCATGTAATTTTTGATAGCCTTGTCGTATTCGCCAGCCTTGCGGTACAGTCGGCTGATGCCCATTCGGGCGTATTTGTGATTCGAGCGGCTCAACACGCG
>JAUWEX010000379.1 GCA_030607235.1 Planctomycetota bacterium
ACCGCTGGCCGGTATCCGCAGGTTGGACACCTCGCCGCTGATCCAGATCGACTTGAAGCACTCTTCGAGCCGGTCCTTGATGCGCGCGGTCAGTTGGCCGACGGTGAGTACCTTGCGGTTGTCCTCGGCCAGTCTGTCGAGCAGGGATGGTGTGTTGTCAGGCATATCGCTCACTGTTAATAAGGTTCCGTGGCTTTTCGCACCATTTTATGGGACAATGGGCCGCAGGTCAATCGCATCCGCATTTTATTGCGCAAAAATCGAGCGGTTCTGAGTACACTGTTCCCTCCATAAAGGGGGGGAGAATATGCGGCATTTCGGAAAGAAAAATGTAAATTATCACACAAAAAAAGCCCCCCGGTTTGCCGGAGGGCTTGTGTTTGTCAGGATGGTGTGGCGGGTAAACAGACGCGCCTGATTGATTCGGCGCGGCCGGTTGTCTCGTCGAGGTCGACTATCGCGCCGCATAGCCTTACGTCGTCTTCGGCGACGTCGAACGGATGCGGCATGCCGGTGATGAATCGCTTGAGCACCGGCTCAACCTTGCGGCCGATGACCGAGTGATACGGCCCGGTCATGCCTACGTCGGTGATGTAGGCCGTGCCGTTGGGCAGTATCCGCTCGTCGGCGGTGGGGATGTGGGTGTGGGTGCCGAGGATGGCGCTGACTTTGCCGTCGAGGAACCACCCCATCGCGATTTTTTCGCTGGTGGCCTCGGCGTGGAAGTCTACGACGATGAGCGGAGTTTCCGCGCGGGCTTTTTCGATCATTTTGGCTGCCGCGGCGAACGGGCACTCGGCGGGCTGCATGAAGACGCGCCCGATAATCTGAATTACGGCGACCTTTACGCCGTTGCGCGCCTCGACGACGGACATGCCTGATCCCGGCGCGTCGTCGTGATAGTTCGCGGGCCGCACGATGCGCGTGTCGGTGCGCATGGTCTCGGCGATCTCGACTTTGCGCCAGACGTGGTCGCCGGTCGTGATAAAATCCACTCCGTATGAGAGGAGTTTGCCGAAGAGGTTCTGGGTGATTCCGCTACCGCCGGCGATGTTCTCGGCGTTGGCGATTACGAAATCCAGTTCTTCCCGCTCGACTATCCCGGGCAGCAAATCGTGCACGGCGCGGCGTCCGGGCCGGCCGACTATGTCGCCGATGAACAGAATCTTCATCGTTCCTCCTGTCCGATATTAGCGCGCGTATTCTATGACGCGTTTTTCGCGAATGAGCGTTACCTTGATTTCGCCGGGATACGAGAGGTCTTTCTCGATCTGGACGGCGATGTCGCGGCAAAGTTTGACGGCCTGTGCGTCGGAAATCTTGTCGGCGCTAACCATCACGCGCACCTCGCGGCCGGCCTGGATGGCAAAGGAGTTTTGCACACCCTGGAAACCGTTGGCGACTTCTTCGAGCCGTTCGAGGCGCTTGATGTATTTGTCGAGTGTCTCGCGGCGCGCGCCGGGCCGGGCGGCGCTGATGGCGTCGGCGGCCTGGGTGAGGACGGCGTAGAGCGTTTTGGGCTCGATGTCGCCGTGGTGCGCGGCGATCGCGTTAACGATCTCGGGTTTTTCCTTGCAGCGGCGAGCGATGTCGGCGCCGATGGACGGGTGCGTGCCTTCGACCTCGTGATCGACGGCCTTGCCGATGTCGTGCAGCAGGCCGCAGCGCTTGGCGAGGTCTTCGTTGAGATTGAGTTCGCTGGCGAGGGCCGTCGTGATGTAGGCGACCTCTTTGGAGTGCTGCAGGACGTTCTGGCCGTACGACGTACGGAAACGCAGCCGCCCCAGCAGGACAATCTCCTTGGGGTGTATGTTGTGGATGCCGAACTCGTAGCAGACTTCCTTGCCGGTGGCCTTGATGAGGTCGTCGACTTCCTTTTTGCAGATCGCGACGACTTCTTCGATGCGC
>JAUWEX010000226.1 GCA_030607235.1 Planctomycetota bacterium
ATTAACCGGGGCGCAGAACCTGATTGCAAATCACAACTTCAGCAGTGTATTCAGGCCAGACAACAACAGCCACCTACCTACCAGTTAGTAAAAGTGTGGGGACCAGACCACAACCCCAGTTTTACCGTCGAGGTGAGGGCAGGCGATACTGTGCTGGGCAAGGGGACAGGCAAAAGCAAAAAATTAGCCGAGACCGAAGCCGCCCGCCAGGAAATCACCGACGGCGATATCGTCATCATCGACGGCCCGCAGTACCGCCAGGAAATCTACGAGCGCATCGAGAGCGAGATCAACGCGCTCAAAATCCCGTTTTTCGATTCAGCCGAGCACTACCGGCTGGTCTGCGACATGTCGCAGTACCTGCCACTCTTCGCCAAGAACCGCATCCCGCAGGCCCGCTCGGTCCTTATCCCGTTCACCGACGAGGATCTCGCGCGGACTGACTCCAAGGAATTCTACAAGCGCGTTATCGGCCCGCGTATCGACATGCTGCTCGAAAAAGGCGGCCTTCATCCGACCAAAACGCATCCCGTTTTCTATCGCACCTTTTACAGTTCCGCCGTCGGCAGCAACATCTGGCGTTTTCGCGCCGAGTCGGTGGTGGACCTGATCAACAGTTCCTACGAGATCGTCTATGACAAGCAGGGCTGCGAAGACATCGGCGGGCTGGTGGTGCGCCAGTGGCAGGAATTCAACAAAATATATTCCGTTCCGATGCACGACGTCTTCCGCGAGTACCGCGTCTTCGTGATCGGCGGCAAGCCCATCTGGTATTCCTTTTACCAGGGACTGTCGCGGATCGACACGAAAGGCCCGGACTTCGAGGAGTTCAAGAAAAGCGCGATGCTCGACGCCGGCGAAATCCGGCGCATCAAGCAACTCTCCGCCAAGATCGCCTCGTTCATTCCGTCGCACTACTTCGTGATCGATTTTGCGTACAATTCTGCGGGCAAGATTCAGGTAGTCGACCTGGGGCCGGCGTTTTGCGCCGGGATGGCTTTCAAGATCGACCAGGTGCCGGTGCTTGCGTCGCTGCTGCACTACGCCGCGCAGGTCGCGTGTAACCCCAAAATCCTCGCCGAAAGGGCCGCCGCCGAGATCGACAACCTGATCCACTTCGAAGAACTGACCGAGATCGTGGACGCGCTCAAGATCAGCCGTCTGCCTCTGGGCAGTTTTTGCGGCCTTCTGTTGTAAGCGCGTCTTCGTCTTTTTCGGTCTCGTTTTGCTCCCGCACGATCTCCCGCAGCGCATCGAGCATATCCCGTCTGCAAAGCGCATCCCCGCTTGCGGACAGCGCGTCGGTGCCCCAGTCGCAGGTCTCGATCAGCATCTTGACGATCGACGCCGCGGCGCGCGCGTCGGTGGCCGCGACGACTTCGGGGTCGCTCAGTCGCGCGATGTATGGCCGCAGTGTGTTGCGCAGCAGGTCTGTGATTTCACGATCGTCGGTCATTGCTGCCTCCGTTTGCGTGAGTGGCCCTGTTGAGCGCGTTGCAAATTGTCGCGCATTCGCTTAAGACTCTTGTGATAGAGACGGTGCACCCGCGCGTGGACTCGCGCCAGCGTGCGGCTGACCGAGCCTTGCGTTACGCCGAGTATCTCGCCGATTCGCTGTTGGGTCAAGCCCTCGCGGTAGTAGAGTTGCGCGACCTTTTTCTGGTAGGGCGGCAGCGTATCCTCGATATCGAGAATCTTCTGGACGAGCATCCGGCCCTGCCACAGCCGCTGTATCCGTCGCGTCCGCTTGCTCTGGATCGCGTTCTGGGGCGTGCGCGCACACTGGCCGCTACACGACGAGCGGCGCGCGCAGTTGCTGCATTCCTGAAATCGTATTCTCCTCATTTTTCTTTCCTTTCCCGTGAGTGTTGTTGCCGGAGTCGTCGGCGAGCACGCCGAGCAGGGCGCGCAATTCGTCCGCGCCGCCGGATTCGTTTTTCATTGCGGCCCGCAGCCTCGCGCCCAGTCCCGGATAGCGGCGAAGTTTGTGGCAGGACGCGCACAGCGTAATAAGGTCGCCGAGATCGAACTCGATGTCGGGCTGCGCGCCGCATTCGCATTTCTTCAACTCGATCATGGCCGCTCCTTAAATAACGGTAACATTGTGGCGGGCAGCTTCGTCGAGGCATATCTCGATCGAACGCTCGCGGGTGAGATCGTAGAGGGTCTTGAGCACCGAGGCGTCGTCGTTTTCGCACAGCAGCGCCAGTCCGCAGGCGAACTCTTCGGCAAGATCACGAATCACGTCGGCCTGCCTCAGCAATATCAGGCCGCTGTGATCGGCCATGTCTACAAAGCGATCCTTTTCGATAACAGTGCGATTAAGCATATTTCCTCCTGGGGTGGTAGATTGGGGATGCTGCGAGATTTTTAAAAAAAATCTAAAAAAATCGGTTGACACAAACGATAAAAGGGGTAGAATATCGGGCGTACGGACTAGTACCATTTTATTTCCTTTTACCGGAGCCGTCAGTTTACGTAAGTAGACTGGCGGTTCTTTTTTTTGCTGCCTTTTTCACCGAATTCCTGATATGTATTTCCGTTCTCGACACGTTTCATATTTCCTTGCCCTTTCTGGCATTCATAATATTCGTGCTTGTTTTCGCTGCCCGTTTTAATGACGCTCCAAAAGCATTTTATACTCAAACGACGACAGGATTTTGTCAGGGTTTTTGTAAAGCACGGAAAAAAATAATTGCCTTCGGCGGAAAATCCGGTTATACAAAAGACGACCAGGTAATAAACATCGGACAAAAAAAACAGGAGACACTGGCATGACAGAAGGCCCGATGAGTCTGGACAAAGTAATCGGCCAGACAGTGCTGTTCAGCCTCGCCGGCACACAGGGGCTGGAGTCGTTCGGTGTAACCGGGAAATTGTTTCACGGCGCCGTGATGGGGGTCGATGCGATCGGCGTGTGGGTCGAGAATCCCGAATTCAAAACGATCCCTACTTCCGACCCCTACGGCAGGACGCTGCCGCTCGAAGAGCGCGCCAAGCGGAAATTCCAGACGACGTTTCTGATACGCTGGGACGTGATCCTCTCGATCCTGGTTTACACCAACCGTGAAGAGTTCGACAGGTCCGAAGAGTTGGGCACCGGCGAGAAGATCGACAAGATAGGTTTCGAGTAAAGAGACCGAACCAAAAAACACAAGACGCGCGAACACGGGCTCGCGCGTCTTGCTGATTTTTGTCCCAGATTGTTACACGATCTTCTTGAAGGCCGCGCCGGGCTTAAAGCCGACGGTCCTGCTGGCCTTGATGCGGATCTGCTCGCCGGTCTGTGGGTTGCGACCCATTCTGGCTTTGCGCTTTTTGACCGTG
>JAUWEX010000012.1 GCA_030607235.1 Planctomycetota bacterium
GTTACAGGCGTGTTGAGGATCATGTTGCGCTTCTCGATGAGTTTGGCCTTATCCTCGTCATAGAACATCGTCATCGAGGCTGTGGCGTCTTCAAGATACATTAAGGCGCGTTTGTGATTAGGCTCGACCTGCAGCACGGAACGGTAGCAGTCCGCCGCCTTTTCGTATTCCCTGTCGTCCTCATAAAGGAGGCCCAGGTTGATCAACTCGCTGATGTACACCGGATTGAGTTTAACGAGCCGTTCGTAGGTCTCGATCGCTTTTTCGTCATTGCCGTGCAAGTCGTAGATGTAAGCGAGGCGGAACAGCGCCTTGTGCGAACCGGGGTCGAGCACCGCCGATTTTTCGTACTCGTCGAGCGCTTCCTCATACAGACCCTGTGCTTCCAGACAGTAGCCCTTTTCATAATGGAACTCGGCACGGTCAAGGTGGTTGGCTTCGAGCGAAGCGAGCAGTTTCATCGCCCCTTCGATATCGCCTTTGCGCCTGCGGGCCTCGACGAGAAGGATGTTGATGTGGAATGAATCGGTGTCTTTCGCATACATGCCTTCGAGATATTCCGCCGCCTGCTCGACCTTGCCCATATCCAGCAGATTTCTGCCATAATAATAGGCCGCGCCCTTGCGATTGCGCACGCGGCTGAGGATAGAGTCGGCCTCCTCGTTGCGATTGAAAATCCACAGGCCGATACCGAGTTGCATTACCTTGACGCTGTCCTCGTCGCGCGCCACCTGTTTGTTGATATCGGCAAGTACGTTTTCCAACTCTTCGCGCACATTCCTGTCGCTGTATGCTTCGCGGCGAAGCACGTAAATGTCGTCAACTTCGGGTCGTTCCTGCAAAAGTACGGCACTGATATCCAGGGTTTGAGTCTCTTGGCTCACTGCAAATCTCCTCGAAGACGCTGATCGATTTTATTCGTGCGCAGGGTTCCCCCCGCAAAATTTCGATGTGAAGCGGAGTATTATATATGGAAAACGCGTTGTGTCAACTCCGGCAAAACCGCTAGGGCCGTCTGGTTCGGAATTTGTTATACTGGCTCCACTCTCCCGGGCCTTCCTCGGTAATCGGCCTCACCCGCCAGGCGTATTCCGTTCCCGACGCAAGCGGCTCCTCCAGGATATACTCGCAGCGGTCGCCTTTGGCCTCAACCACCTTGCGCAGGATAACATCGTATTCGGTGTTGCCGAGGTCGCGGGCGTAGATGAGTTCGACCTGGAATTTCCGCGCCAGCGAAGAGGCGGCCCAAATCAGCGTGGGCTTGAGTGAATCGACCGTTACGCCTTTTCGCGGCCATGTTTGCCCGCGCACAATCGCGCCGGGACGCCTGAAAGAAGAAGGCTCGCTCCAGGTGCTGGTGTAGCCGTCCTTCGTTATGCCACGCACCCGCCAGAAGTACACCCGTGATTTCTCTACCGTGATTGGCCTCGGGAAATAATCCTCGGCCGCGGTTCGGTATCGCTTGACGACGTTGGTAAAGGTGTCGTCGTCGACCGCGATTTCCACTTCGTATAACGCCGCACCAGGGACCTTGGTCCAGCATATCGCGGGATTCATTTCGCCAATCTCGCCGCTGGGGCCGATCGTATCCGGTGTGGCAAGGCGCAAAAGCAGGTGGCCGGTGTTCGACCACTCGCTTCGTTTATAGGTCCAACTGACCGCGCGCACGTGCCAGTAATAGTGCTTGTTGTAAGGAATGTTTTGCGAAAGCAATATCGAGTTGGTGCGTGTGCTGTACCGCCGCGTCTGCTTGCCCGGCCCGAAATCAGGGTCGGTACCGAATTCGATTTCGTAGTGCATCGCGTACAATACGGTATCCCACGTCAGTCGCGACGAGGTGGCATCGCAAAACAACGCGTTGTCAATAAGCGGCGCCTCGATCCCGCGAGTGCATCCGACCGCGGTAACGGCAACAAGGATCAATGCGAGCAGTTTTTTCATTCGTCGCCCTCCTTTGCGTTGTTTTTGTGGGTGATAAGCGGTCTGCCGAATTTACCGTCGTCTTTGTCGGGGAAGTCTTCGCGGTAATGGCTACCGCGGCTTTCGCCTCGTCGTAGCGCAGCCTTGAGAATAATCTCTGCCAGGGTAAGCCTCTTTTCCACGGCGAGACGCTCGATAACGTTGCGCGTTTTCACGCCGCTGAGCGTGTCGCGCAGGCTGTTAATCGTACGCAGCGCGCTGGAGAGGTTTTCTTCCTTGCGGATAATGCCGCATTTTTTCCACATCATCCAACTCAGATGATCGATCGTCTCGGCGAAGTCAATCGCTTCGGGGCCTTCGATCGCGGCGATCCGCTCTATTTCCACGTCGGCCAGCAGGCGAGCCCTGTGCTGTTCGGGCGGCCCGTCGCAACTGATCGCCGCGCTCTTGCCGGCCCTTGCGCCGATTACCTGACAGGCGGGGATCATGTTGCCGCCGAGTCTGTCGGCGCCGTGAACGCCGCCCGCGACCTCGCCCGCAGCGAAGAGCCACTTCACACCGGTCTCCGCCTCGTAATTTATCAGCAGGCCGCCGTTGAAGGAGTGGAAAAAGTACGAAACCTCCAGTCCTTTATCAGGCCACTTATAACCGGATTTCCCGCTCTCGCCCTTTGCGGTAACGGCAAAATCAGGAGTACATTTGCCGGTGATAATTTCCTTCGCAATCCCTATATCGATGTGGCGTGCTTCGTCGCGGCAACTGAACGGCGCATGCGGGGCGCGTACCGAGTATGCGCGGCGCAGCGAGGCGGCGTCGGGATAATAATCGTTCAAAAACTCGTCGTCGAAACAGTTGTAAAATTTCGGGTTGTCCAGAAACGCCTTGAACGGGAAAAATCCCGCCTGCGGGACAACAACGCCGAGCAGTATCTGGATGAATTCAAGATTTATCAGGCTGGCTCCCGCTTCGTAGCCAAGAACGTAGCCATCGCCGGTCAGGCCCTCCGGTACGAGATTCCGCCGGAAGAGACCGCCGCCGCCGCCGGTTGCAAGGATCGTGGCGCAGGCGGAAATGACGACGAATTCGGAGTTGTTGCGCACACCCAGCGCCCCGACGCAGCAGTCCTCGTAGACGAGGAGTTTGATGATCTCGACGTTTTCGAGATGCCGCACGCCGCGGTTGTCGACTACCCGGTAGAACGAATCGCGCACGTTTTCGAGGTTCTCGGTAACGAAAGCACGCTCCACGTTGCTGAAGCATCCGGCCACGCGCAAGGGTTTGCCGTCGACGCTTTTGAAGCGAATGCCGTAGGCCTGAAGGTCGGTGAATTTCTCGTAGGCGTTTTGCGCCACCAGCCAGGCGAGTTCGTTGTTAATCATGCCCAAGCCGAGATCGACCATTTCCTGGAAGTGGTTCTCGGTCCTGTCCTGTCGGGATGAAACCCCTGTCGAGGCCTGGTAGCCCCACTCGCCGTTTGTGTTGCGAAAAGTCGCTCCGCTGTCGCAGAATTTTCCTTTGGTAACGACCATCACGTCGGCGCCCGCGTCACGTGCCGCTATCGCCGCCCTCAGGCCGGCTCCGCCCGCGCCGATAACAAGCACTTGAGTGCTTAACTCCGTTACTGACCAATCATTGACCGACATTTTCTCCGCCGCTCTTTCAGAATCGTTTTCGACAAAATTCCCGCCAGAAAATATCACAAGCAACGGCTTATGTCAATCGGATACGATTTGGATTCGGGCTTCTGCGGTACAACATCTGCTATCACCGTGCCCAAAAAACAGGAGGCCCCAACACGGAGGCCTCCTGCTCATTGTTTTATGCCGTGATCGTTCCGTAATCGTTATTTTTTTCTGCGGCGCGCCAACATGCCGACCGCGCCCAGTCCCGGGATAAGCAGCATCAGAGTGCTCGGTTCGGGCAGCACTTCGAACGCCATATCAAGCGACTCGCCCTCCCACTCAAGAGCATACCAGTCGTCCCCATAAGTGCCGAGATCCCAATTGTAGTCGCCGATAACGACCGCATCGTCGATGTTGTGTGTTTCGCCGCGACCTGACGTATGCCAGCCCCACACATTCATGTCAATGTCGTCCACGATTTTCGCGACGATGTTTACCCAGTATACGGTGCCTTCCACCTGCATAAACGGCTCGTCAAAGAGCACGAAGTACTCGTATACGGTATTGCCATAAAAGTCAGGGCCGATATCCCACTCGTGGATTCCGCCGCAGAAATCGCCCATTTGGGCGATGGTGAAATACTGCTCCATTTTCCGCACACCCGGACGGCTGGGCGCCGCGCCGGCCGGAATATCATCATGGATGCTGATGTAGAATCCCTCGACGGATGAGAGATCGAACGACTCCTCCTGCGCGTCCAAGAAATACGAACCCCACCAGCGGAAGCCGACCACCGGGGAGCAGCTATCTGTGCACATCCAGTCGTCCATAACGACCTGGTTGAGCACGTCGTTGACGTTGGACGCGAGGTCGTAGCCCCACGCTGCGTTCATCTCCGGGGGCTGAAACCATTTACCGTCCCACGCCTGTACATCGGCCCTCGCGGCAATCGCGAATACGGCTATAATGGCAACTGCGGTTAATATTGTTCGTTGCATAATTTGCTCCTTAATGAATGTCTAATAGTTTTTTTCAATAAACTGGGTATTGATTGGACAATATAAGAATTAACCGTTTCTAATACCCCAGACACATGAGACGCAAAAAAGTCTCGGTTTTTTTTGGTTTTTTTTAATTTTTTTTGTCGCATCTATCATTTGACATATCACCGCGCCATAAGTATCATGCTCAATTCAAAAACCATTATGGAGAATGAATATGCCGAATAAGAAGATACTTATCGTTGGCGGGGTCGCCGCAGGCACCAAAGCCGCCGCAAAATGCCGCAGAGAAGACCCCAATGCCGAAATCACCGTCGTAACCAAAGACCAGAACGTCTCTTACGCCGGGTGCGGACTGCCCTACTACATCGGCGGCGCGATCCAGGACCGCGCACAACTGCTCGCCCGCACCGTCGATGAACTAACCGCGACCCTGGAGATAAATATCCATGTCAATCACGAGGCGGTCTCGTGCGACACGGCCAAAAAGACCGTCCGCGTGGTCAACCTCGCCGACAAAAGCGAAACCGAAATGCCCTACGACGCGCTCGTCATCGCCACCGGCGCCGCGCCCATCCCGCCCCGCGGCAAAGGCGCCGAACTCGGCAACATCTTCACCCTGCGCGACCTCTCCGACACCGACGCCATCAAGGCCCTCGTCGTCGGCGGGGTCAAAAACGCCGTCATCGTCGGCGGCGGCTACATCGGGCTGGAGATGGCCGAGGCGATGCACGCCAACGGCGCCAAAACCACCGTCGTCGAACTGATGGACCACATCCTGCCGAACTTCGACGGGATAATCGCCCTGCTCGCCCAGAAGCACCTGCGCGAGAAAGGCGTCGAGGTGATCACCGGCGAGAAGGTCGTCGAATTCAAGGGCGACTCCGGGGTGGTCGCCGCGGTCGTTACCGACAAGGGCAAGGAAATCCCCGCCGACATCGTCGTGTGGTCGGTCGGTGTCAGGCCCTGCCTCAAATTCGCCAAGACGTGCGGCGTAAAGATCGGCGTAACCGGCGCGATCGAAGTGAACAAAAAAATGCAGACCAGCGTCCCCGACATCTACGCCGCGGGCGACTGCGCGCAGAGCGTCAACATCCTCACCGGCAAGCCCGCGTGGATTCCGCTCGGCTCGACGGCCAACAAGATGGGCCGCGTCGCCGCGCTCAACATCTGCGGCATCGAAAAGGAATTCCCCGGCGTCCTCGCGTCGAGCATCGTCAAGATATTCAACCTGAACGCCGCCTCGACGGGCCTTTCCGTCGCGGAAGCCAATGAAGCGGGCTTCGACGCCGAGAGCGTGATACTGGCGGGCAACGATATCTCCCCCTACTACCCCGGCGCCAAAATGATCCTGCTCAAACTCGTTGCCGACCGCAAGACCCACCGCGTCCTCGGCGCGTCGCTGATAGGCGCAGGCGTCGTCGACAAGCCCGTCAACATACTCGTCTCGTGCATAACGCTCGGCGCGACGCTCGAACAGATTTCCGATATGGACTTCGCCTACGCGCCCCCGTTCTCCACCGCGATGGACATGGTCATCACCGGCGCAAACGTGCTCCTCAACAAGATGCGCGGGCACATCGGGTGGACCAACTGCATCGACGTGAAAAAACGCATCGAAGCCGGCGAGAAGATCCAGATACTCGACTGCCGCAAGCCGGAAATGTTCGACGACGGACACCCCGCCGGAGCGATCAACATCCCCTGGGGACAACTCTACAAGCGCGCCGGTGAACTCAACAAAGACGGCAAGGTCGCGTTTTCCTGCAAGATCGGCCAGTCGTGTTACAGCGCGATACTCATCCTCCAGGCCAGGGGCCACGACAATCTGGAACTCTGCGAAGGCGGGATAGCGGTGTATCCGTACGAAGTGGAGAAAAAACAGGTGGAAATCGCGCGTGAATAGTTGAAAAACACAAGGCGAAATGTTATAAGATCGTCCCGAACGCACTCGTAGCTCAATTGGATAGAGCGCCGGTCTACGGAACCGGAGGCTGAAGGTTCGAGTCCTTCCGAGTGCGCTTTTTTATGGACTATCCGCAGATTGCGCAGATTACACAGATTTTCTTATAGTAACTCCAACCACACAGCAAGATTACAAGTTTTGTCAGTGGGTGGAAGCGAAGTGCCCTGTGCCGAAGGCACAGACAGCGAGTCCGCCTTATGCGGATATCGGAGAATGTGGTTACTCCCCTATTCGCCGCAGGGCGTCCCTGCTGGCTACTTCCCGTTTGTGAGCGGGCACTGCCCGCCTCTGCGGTCTCTGCGCCTCCGCGGTTAATATGAATAAAAAAACGGCTTGCCGGTTATGGCCGGTGGTGATATTCTCTTTGTCGTAGAAGCATAGAGTTTTACAAATGCCGCCACTGGATCACCACTGGATCACATTGAGGACAAAAAGGAATGGCCGACGAAATCGAAAGACGCCCCAAAGAACCAGTTGCTCTACAACGCTGGCTTACGGAAGATGGCAAGGCGTTCCTAATAGAAATAATCAAAGGGCTAAAAAAGGAAAATAATCTCTGGAATCCCAACAAACCGACCGCAGGTCTGGATTTCGGGAATATCACGTTGAAAGACGACAAGAAATTCCGTGATTTCTGTTGTGTCAATCAATTTTCCGAGAGGAGTTATCGCGATCTTAGATTTGCTGACTTATCCAGACAGGAATTATCAGGAGCAAACCTTCAGAATGCTAATCTCGATAACGCAAACCTTCAGGGCACTGAACTCATAGGCACAAATTTTCAGAGTGCTACGCTCAAAAAAACAAATCTTCAGAACGCTTCTCTCGAGGACGCAACCCTTCAGGGCGCTACGCTCACGAGAGCGATCCTTCAGGACGCTAGGCTCGTGCGTGCAAATCTTCAGAACGCGTGGCTCGTGGGTGCAAACCTTCGGGGCGCTGATTTGACCAACGCAATTGTCGCGGGGCAGTCAATACTCAAAGATGATTCGGACGAGAAGGATAGTATTTCGAGAATCGACAACAACTCGGCTAATTTCTCTAGCGTAAAATATTCACTGGCGTGGCGGGGGCCATTGTGGGTGGCGTTGTTGTTCTCGTCTATTACAATTGTATTTTCGCCTTTTCGATGGGTTTTTTCTACTATGTGGAGATTATTGAGATATGAACGACCTTTTATAAAGCACTCTCTACAGCGAAAAAGATACGCATGGATTAGATGGCATCCTGTACATAATCTTTACGAAAAAATCCCTATTGGGAAATACATATTCTTTGGGATAAGATGGGTTATCAGGAAGATAGCAAAAGTGGGCAAATCTACAAAATTCACCGACATCGATACTTCTCTGCTGGACGCATCAAAAAATCCCGGCCTCAAACGGGATATTGAAGACGAGCAGTTCATAGCAGACTTCCTTGAAAAGCACCAATTCATGTACAGGTTATGGGCGCGGAGTTCGGATTGCGGAAGGTGCTTATCTCTTTGGGCAATGTGGTCATTTTTGTTCGCATTGGGATTTGCAATCAT
Source organism: Planctomycetota bacterium (assembly GCA_030607235.1). Taxonomy (GTDB): domain Bacteria; phylum Planctomycetota; class B129-G9; order B129-G9; family B129-G9; genus JAUWEX01. The sequence continues at coordinate 8,041 of JAUWEX010000012.1, forward strand.
ATTTACAATGAAACCAGAAATGGTAGACGTACATACCAAATTGCCCTCCGAAAACTTCTGGACATATTTGTATTTTAGCGTCGTAACCTTTACTACTCTGGGATTCGGGGATCTTTCGGCAAACAATCTATGGGGAGCGTTGGTAATCGGCACAGAAGTAGTATTGGGTTATTTCTTCCTCGGCGGATTGGTGGCGATACTGGCGACGAAACTGGCGCGCAGGTCTTGATTCTGAAACGCATCGCAAATCCTGTGCGCAAGATTTGCCAGTGGGCGGGCAGCGGATTGCCTGGATTGCGGAGGCTCTTCGCCCGTCTGAAAGGGACACATCCCTTCGCGGATTATCCTGATCTCTAAATGCTTCGATCACAAGGACGGTAATCCTGTATGAAAGCCCTTTCCCCCGCGAAGGAGGATGTGTCCCTTTCAGCCTACAAGATTTGTCAGTGGGCGAAATTCAGAACAGTTCTCAAACCGTTACAGAACTGTTCTGAATTAAAATCGCCTTTGCAGACCGCGCACAAGTTTCGTCAGTGAATGGCAGCGCCCGGTCTCTTTTTGCCATAAGGCGAAAAGCAGAGCGCGCGGCGTATGAAGGGTTTACTTGTTTCGTGGTTGAGGCGTTTTGGTGACAAGGGCAACAGGAAGGATGAAATGTGTGGTTACTCCCCTATTCGCCGCAGGGCGTCCCTGCTGGTTACTCCCCTATTCGCCTCCAGGCGACGCCTGGGCGGCTTCGATCTCGGCCTCTTTGAGACCTTGCAGGGCGCGCTCTTCGCGGGGTTCCGACGCGAGGATGAGTTTGTAGTTGCGGATTGCTTTGTCGTACTCGCCGCCCTTGCGCAAAATCCTGTTCAGGCCGAGAAGCGCGTATTTGTTGCGGCTGCGCGCGAGTACGCGGTGATAACAGCGCCGGGCTTCTTCGTCGTTGCCGATTTTCACGTATATGTCGCCGATGCGAGCGAGGATGTTGTCGTTGCGCGGATTGATCTCGAGCAGGTCGTTCCATGTCTTGATGGCCTTCTCCCACTCGCTCATCCCGCGGTAGCAATCCCCCATCCCGTATAGCGCGTAGGAGTTGCCGGGTTCCTGTTCGAGCGCGCGTTCGTAATAGGACTTCGCCTTTTCGAACTGCTCGCGTTTTTTGTAGATGTTGCCGACCATCGTGAGGATGTTGATGAAGTTCTCCGAGATCGCCAGCAGTTTGTCGCAGTAGAAGATCGCGTCGTCGTCGCGGCCCATCTTGTAGTACAGGTCGCCCAGGCCGAGGAAGGTGTACTTGTCGCCGTTGTTGATTTCGAGCGAACGCAGGTAGTAATTTTCGGACTCCTCGTAGCGCGACATTTTTTTGCACGTGTCGCCCATGCGCGTAAGGACGAAGAAATCAAACTCGTTGAGTTCGATGTAGTGCTTCCAGATTTCGACGGCACGGGAATAGTTTTTTTGCCCGTGATAGGCGCTGCCCTGGCCGCGAAGCGCGAAGATGTTGTCGGGTTCGAGTTTGAGAATAGCGTCGTAGTATTCGATGGATTTGTTGAGGTTGCCTTTTTTGCGGTGGACGTCGCCGAGACCGACGAGGATGTAAGGGTTGGTCGAATCGAGATTGTACGCCTCAAGAAACACTTTCAGCGCGTCGTCGAGTTTGCCGGATTTCATCAGCGAGTTGGCTTTTTTCGACAGTTCGCTTATTCTGGGATCATGTTCTTTGGGTTCTTCTTTATTATTCGAATTCAGCATTACACAATTACCCCCATGTTCGGGGACAGACGGCTAACCGCCCAGGCCACCTTATATTTATCCAATTAAAGTATACGCACGTTTGGGGATGTGGCAAGTGAATTATTGCTGTTATTGATATAATGAGGATATTTCAGGGGGCAAGGCGCAGGTCAGTCGCGGAGCAAAATCCGGTAGCGCTGTTTGAAAGAATCGAATCCCACTTTTCCCCAGAATTTCCGGCCCGCCTCGTTCGTCGCATAGACCTCCATCTCGACCGACTGCGCGCCCTCTTTTTTCAGGCGCTCCATCGCGTCCGCGACGAGTCTGCGACCGATGCCCCTGCGTCGATGCTTGGGGACGACGTAGATGTTGGAAATATAGCCGCGGACGGCAAGCGTCCACATTCGCTCGACCCGGTAACTAAACATGGCGAACCCGACCATCTCGCCCTCCACCCTGACGCCGCGCATGAAAAACGATCTCGCCCGAAGGCCGAGTTGCATCAGGTCGAAATACTCCTCGTCCCAATTCGCCGCCATCCGCAGCCCTTCGTCGTAGGCTTCGAGTTCGGCGAAATATTCATGCGCCAGCCGCGTCAGATCCTGCAAGTCTCTGCGTTTGATATCGAATATCTCTATCCGCTCGTCCATAAAATCATCTTACAAGAATCGAGCCTTCGCCCAGCAGCGACTTAATTTTGTCGATCATTTCCGGCGAAGGCGTAACGAATGATCGGCGTCCGACGCGTATCGTCATAGCGCCGGCATCGTCGCGGCAATGCAGGTATACCGGGCAGCGACCGGCATACGAGCCACAGATGTCGCGCAGTTCCATCAAGACGTCCTCGTCGACTTTTTTCGTGTCGAAGGAGACCTCCACGCACGAAGCGAATTTCGCGTGCGCCCACCGCATGGGGATAATCTCCGAAATGAGAAGGCACGGCTCCTCGGACTTGTCGTCGACCGTCGCCTTCAGAAATACGGCCATGTCCTCGACGAGATTCCCGAGGCACTTTTCGAGATTCTTCGGGAAGACCAGGGCGCGCACCTTGCCGGTGAGGTCCTCGACCGTCAACTGCGCCATTTTGTTGCCGTTGCGGGTCATCTTGTATTTTATGCCGTGCAGGAGACAGCCCAAAATCGCCTCTTCGCCCTTTGGCACGTTTTCCAGTTCAGCGATACGCGCCGTCGCGTACCTGCCGAGTTCTTCCTTGTGTCGGGCAAGCGGATGGCTGGAGACGTAGAATCCGAGCGTCTCTTTTTCGAGTTTGAGTTTCAGCGCCTCGTCAATATCCGGCAGGTTAGGCGCATGCGCGGCAGTGTCGTTTTCCGCTTCCTGATTGAAATCGCCGAAGAAACTCATCTGCCCGGAGCGGCGGTCTTCCTGGGTGCGGCTTCCGGCCTGTACCGCACCGTCGATGCAGGCCAGCACCTGCGCCCGATTCCAGCCGGTGGAATCGAACGCGCCGCATTTCGCCAGCGTCTCTATCGCCGCCTTGTTCACGGCATGCAGGTCTACGTTTTCGCAAAAATGATAGACGTGCTCGAATCGACCGACTTTTTCGCGAGCCTTCGCGATCCCCTCAACCGCCTTGACTCCGACGCCTTTTATCGCGTAGAGGCCGAAGACTATCCGCCCGTCTTTGACCGTGAAATCGACCTCGCCGGCGTTGACGTCGGGCGGCTCCACCTCGATGCTCATGCGCTCGCACTCGGAAATATAATCGACCACCTTGTCGGTGTTGCCGGATTCCGTCGTCAGCAGCGCCGCCATGAACTCGGTCGGATAATTGGCCTTCATGTAGGCCGTGCGATAGGTCAAAATGCCGTAGGCGGTGGAGTGGCCCTTGTTGAAGCCGTATCCGCCGAAGTACACGATCTGCTCGTATATCTCCTCGGCGATATTTTTTGGAATCCTGTTCTTGACACAGCCCTTTATGAACTCGCCGCGCTTGCCCTCGATAAAGGCCTGTTTCTTTTTGCCGATCGCCTTGATAAGCGTAAGCGCGTCGGCCATCGAGAAACCCGCCATCTGGTTGGAGATCTGCATGATCTGCCCCTGATAGATCATGACGCCGTAAGATTCCTTCAACGGCGCCTCCATCGCCGGATGCAGGTAAGCGACCTTTCTGCGGCCGTGCTTGCGGTTGATAAAATCGTCCACGACGCCGGAACCCAGCGGCCCCGGGCGATACAGCGCGACGCAGGCGATGATGTCGCCGATGCAGTCGGGCTTGAGCCGCAGGAGCATCTCGCGGAACCCGGAAGACTCGACCTGAAAAAGGCCCTTCGTCTCGGCGCGCTGCAACAGTTCGAAGGTTTTGACGTCGTCCAGCGGTATAGTCGCCATGTCGATATCGACGCCGTGATTGCGTCGGACTAGTTCGACCGCCTTTTCGAGTTGCGTCAGCGTACGCAGACCCAGAAAGTCCATCTTGACCAGCCCCACGTCTTCCAGCGGCTTCATCGGATACTGGCTGGTAACGTCATCGCCGTTCTTATAAAGCGGGATGTACTCCGTCAGCGGCTTGTCGGCCATCACCACACCAGCCGCATGGATCGAGGAGTGGCGGTTGAGGCCCTCCAATTTCTGGGATATCTCGAAGAGCCTTTTTATCTGCGCATCTTTGCGCACCATCTCCTTTAGTTCCGGCTCGGCTTGCAGC
>JAUWEX010000255.1 GCA_030607235.1 Planctomycetota bacterium
CCTCGTCGAAGTACTCCGTAATCACCACGCACCCCACCGGCCGCGTGTCGAGCAGCGTCGAAAGTCCCGAAAAGTGGTCGAGGTGCGGGTGCGAGATGACCACCGCGTCAATGTGGGTGATTCCGGCATAACGCAGGTACGGATTGACCACGTAAGTCGTAACGTCGGAGCGCCGCGTCGAACCGCAGTCGTAGATCAGCACACGCCCGTCGGGAAAACGAAGCACCGACGCGCCGCCGTGCCCCACGTCAAGGACGGCGACCTCGAATTTCGCGGGCGCGCCGAAAAACGGCCACGCGGCAATCAGTACCGCTACGGCAATCAGCGCGGCGGGCAGGTAACGCAAGAGTCGTCTGCGGCGGAGAAACGGCACGAGAAAGATACCGGCGTAATACGCCGCCAACGCCCCAAGCGCGATCTGCGGCACGCCCCGCCACGAGAGCGCGGCGAAAAAGCCGGTGATTTCGCGAGTCGCCTCGGTCAGCGGCAGTGTGGCCAGCCACCCCGGCAAGAACGAGCCGGAAAACGGCCCGCCGAGCAGCGAGACGAGCATCAGGAGAAACCCGAACGTGATCGCGAGGTAGACGATGCCGACCAAAAACAGATTCACCACGGGCAGAAGCGGTGAGAGGTTGCCGAACTGGTGCGCAACGAGCGGGCCGGTGCCGATCCACGCGGCGATCGACGCGCAGAGTCCCATCGCAACGATCTTCACGGCCACGTGGCGAACGCGCGCCGGCGTTCCGGCGCTCTCCAGCGCGATCCGGCGGAGTTTTACGTAGTCGCGGAATCCAGTCTCGCGCAGGCCGCCGAACACCTTCGCCCGCAGCCAGCCCGGTCCGAAAATCAGCGGGTCGGCCAGCCGCTTCGTGAAGATCACGATCGAAAACACCGCGGCAAAGGAAAGTTGAAAGCCGATGCTGAAGACCTGCTGCGGGTCCCACAAAACTATGAGGATCGCGGCGAGCGCCAGCGTGTTGAGCGTGTCGCTGCGGCGGCCGAGGAGTTGGCCGAGGAAAAATACGACTATCATGATCGAGGCGCGCATTATCGGCGGGCGAAACCCGACCATCGAGGCGTAAAAAATTATCAGCAGTATCAACAAGACGCGCTGCGTGCGGTACGGCGCACCCAGCAAACGCAGCACGAAGTAGGCCACGCTTACGATGATCGCGAGGTGCAGGCCGCTGATGGCGAGGAAGTGCGCCGCGCCGCTGACCGAGAAATTGTCGACCATTTCCTCGGGCAGATTCCCGCGATCGCCCAGAAGAAGCGCGCACATGAAGGCGGCGTTGTCCTCGTCGAGATTCTGGTAAAACATCCCGGCGAATCCGCTGCGCACCGACTCGAAAAACCGCGGCAGCGAAGGCCCGTCCGGCTCTTCGATCCGCGCCCAGCCGAGATCGTTGAAGTACGCCACCGCGTAAATTCCCTTGCGCCGAAGGTAGAGTCGGAAATCGAAGCCGCCGGGGTTGCTCTGTTCAAAGGGTCGGTTGACTTCCGCGCGGAAGGTGATTTTTGATCCGGGGCGCAGTGCGGCGAGATTGTCGCGCGCCGCGGGGCCGGGCGCTCTGCGCGGGCGAACGTAGACCTTGAGGCGACCCGCGAAGGGCACCTGCTCTTCGCCGTCGCCCATCGTCTCGACGTCGACCTCGAACGAAATCCGGTTCCAGTATTTCCGGCCGTAAATTTCCTCGGGTTCGAGGAAAAAGCGACGCTTCTCGCCAAAGGTCGGCTCGGCGGCGATCGTGCCGGTGATTACGTAATAGGCTCGCTCGTCGTCATGCGGAAGGTTGCGCAGGTGGTAGTGCGACAGGAAGTCCTCGCGGGCGCGCAGGTTCGTCGCGCCGAGGATCGCCATCAGGCCCAGCACCGGCAGCCACAGCAGCAAGGGCCGAACTCCGAGCTGGAGCATAAGTATTATCGCGACGCAGAGCAACACGCCCGCCGCGGCTATCCACGCCAAGCCGATACCGGCCAGGCCGCCCGCCGCGCAGCCCGCGCACAGGGCCACGGCTATCGGAAGCAGAGGTCTCTTCATCGGCAACAGTCTACCAAGCGAGTCGTTGTTTTCAAACAAAAACAGCCGCGCCCTTTCGAGCGCGGCCGTTGTGTTGTGCAATCGCTCCCAAATTCGGCGGATCAAACATGATCGCCTTTGTAGGCGTTATGGCTTGAGAACAAGTTTGTCAACCTTGATCCTGACGATCATATGATGCTCAGCAGTAGTATCGGTGGTGGTGCTCCTTACATCGCTATTGTACTGCTCGATCCTGACGAGACCGATACCTTCAACCAGGTACCACACTTCATAAACTTCCCATCTTGGATCGTCTTCCGGGTCTTCCGGGCTTTCTATCTCCGTACCTTGTATTCTTAAAGCACGGCCTTCGTAACCGAAATCGGTTTTAATGTAGTTCCACATATACTTAAGTTTCCAAGAGGATTCGTAATCAACCATGATGCCGGTGTGTCGCATTTCGCGAATGAAATGATTGCTGTCAACTTCAAAATAGCGCAAATCAAGCGTCTTCGGCATCCCGCAATATGGCGCATTAGATGGACTGGTACCTTTTAAAAACCACATCCTAGTAAATAGTTTACCATCTGATCCACGATAACGGATATCGTCATGCTTGTCGTCATCGTAAGTAACATCATCACCGCGACCATTATTGAAAACCAGCCAGGGATTCAGCGCGTCGTCGGTCCAGTGGACATATAATTTAAGGAATATTCCCAAATTGACATCAGAACCGGGGTGGTCGCCGCCGAGAACCGTATCAGGATCTTCACCGATGCCCCAGTATGTACCGATGTGGTTTTTGGTGTGATACAACGCCTGTGCGCCGTGCTCATCCTCTTCGATCTCCATCTTGGTACGGCGGGCGGTATAGTCGTACAGATCGTCGTAGCGGTAAAACTCCCAGGTATTGCCGGTTGTAAGCG
>JAUWEX010000223.1 GCA_030607235.1 Planctomycetota bacterium
GTTGATGGTGGGTGGGTTGAGGTAACTGGTGAAGGCTACAGCCCGTGGGGGGAGCTTTACCGGAATGGGCAGGTAATCAACCCAGGAAGTGAAGAGGCGCTAACTTTGCATAAAGGGACACATCCTCCTTCGGAAGCAGGCCGCAGGACTGCGCACCGAAGGGATGTGTCCCTTTCAGTTCTTCCAGTTCTTCGGAAGCGGACGCAAGGCCGCGCACCTCATGCGGGAAGGGATGTGTCCCTTTCAGTAGAAGCAGGCCGCAAAGCCGTCCGATAATGTGGCCCACCCGCCCACGGGTGGGGATGGAAAATCACAGCCGAGGGCGGCTGTGCCACACAGTCGCTTCACTTTTCGCAAGTGAGTGGAAGCGATGCGCTCCGGGCGATAGCCCGCAGCGAGCGGGTATTGTAATAGGTGGATTTACCCTATTGCCTCCAGGCGTTGCCTGGAATCTTGATGACCGTTGCGGTGGTTGCGCCGCCGGCGCCGCCGATCGCCGCGACTCCAAGTCCGCCGCCGCGCGCTTTAAGCGCCGTGCAGAGCGCCAACACGATCCGCGCGCCGCTCGCGCCGACCGGATGGCCCATCGCAATCGCACCGCCGAGCACGTTCAGTCGCTCCTCGTCCAGCCCCAGCAGATTGCGGCATATCAGCGTCTTTGCGGCGAAGGCCTCGTTTATCTCGAACAGGTCTACGTCGCGCAGGCCCAGCTCCGCGCGCTCCAGCGCCGCCGGAATCGCCCTCGCCGGGCCTTCGAGCATCAGGTGCGGCGCCACGGCGCAGGCCGAAAACGATACGAGCGAAAACAGAATCTCCGCGCCGAGGCGTTCGGCGTTTTTGCGCGTCGTCAGCACGAGCGCCACCGCGCCGTCCGACATCGGGCAGGCGTTGCCCGCGGTTATCAGGCCGTCCTCTCTGAAAACGGGCGGCAGCGCGGAAAGTTTTTCCAGCGAGGCGTCCGCACGCACGCCCTCGTCCTCGCGCACGACGATCTCGGGACGTTTCCCGTGTGCCGAAATCGCAAACGGCGCGATCTCACCGTTGAACAGCCCGTCGCGGCGGGCCTGCGCGGCGAGTCGGTGGCTGCGCAGGGCGTATGCGTCCATTTCCTCGCGGCTCAGTCCGTGCAGCGCGGCCAAATCTTCGGCGACCTCGCCGAGCGACTTGCCGAGCGTCGGGTCGGCGCCGTCGGCCCAGCCGTCGATCATTTTTCCGTCGCCCAGCCGCCATCCGCCCCAGCGCGCGCCCTTGATAAGGAACGGGATCGTGCTCATCGAGTCCATCCCGCCCGCGACCACGACCTCGCTCTCGCCGGTCGCGATGGATTGCGCGGCGAGTTGAATCGCGCGCATGCCGCTGGAGCAGGCCATGTTGATCGTCTCGGCGGCGGCTTCTATCGGCAGACCCGCCGTGAGGGCCGCGGTCCGCGCGGGATTCGAGCCGTTGCCCGCCTGGCGGCACTGCCCCATGATTACGCGGTCGACCGCGTCGGGCATCAGTCCCGCGCGTTCGAGCGAGCGGCGTATCGCGTGGGCGCCGAGGTCGCAGACCGGCACGTCGCGAAAGACGCCGCCGAATTTTCCCAGCGGAGTCCGCGCTGCGGCGATCGCTACTATTTCGTTGATTTCAGTCATATCTTCTATCCGCAGGCGGGCAGGGCCCGCAGCCAAACGGGCAGTAAGCACTCATTCCAAGACCCACTCGCTACGGGCCATCGCCCGGAGCGCGTCGCTCGCATCCACTAACAAATCTTGTGCGCGGATCGGCAATTTAGCGGCGGTGTTACACGACGTCGGAGAACATCCTGACGAGGTCGCGGACTTCGTCGGGGCCGATTTCGTCGGCCATGCCGCAAGGCCCCAGCGGCCAGCGTAGGCCGGTGCGCGCGGCAAGGTCGAGGTCCTCGCGCGCGACGATGCCTTCGGCGATGATGCGGTCGGTAACCGCAAAGACGAGGCCCCACAGGCGGCCGCCGACGGCGTCGAACTGCTCCTCGTCGATCTCGCCGATGATTTCCCAGTCCTCGCCGCGCTCGAACTGCCGGACGAGCGATTTCGCGGGCGCGTAGAACGCGCCGAGCCGCTTGCCGAGGGTGGTCGCGACGTGATGGGCCACGGCGATTCCGGTGGCGTTCATCAGCGCGAAGGGGCCGAGCGCGATGCCGAACGCGCGGCAGGCCGCGGCCTCGACGGTGGCGATGCCGGTTTCGTCGGCGATGCGTGCAGCTTCGTTGTACCACGGCACGAAAAAGCGGTTGACGGCGAAGCCGGGGGTGTCGCGGGTGATGATCGGGGTCAGAGAGCATTCGTGGGCGAAATCGCGGACGAATTCGAGGGTCTGCACCGAGGTCTCCTCGCCGGGGGCGATCTCGACGAGGCGGTTTTTGGCCGCGTGATAAAAATAGTGCAGGCCGATAAAGCGCTCCGGCCGCCCGGAGGCGCGGGCGAGTTCGCTGACGCTCAGCGACGAGGTGTTGGTGGCGAAGACGGCCCGGTCCGGGCAGACGCGGTCGAGCACGGCGAAGAGTTTGGCCTTGAGCTCGGCGTTTTCGGGTATCGCCTCGATGACGAGACCGGCCTCGGCGAGGTCTTCGATGTCGTTGGAGCCGATGATGCGCCGGCGGATGTCGCGGGCCTCGCCCGAGGAGAATATCTCGCGCCCTACCGCCTGGGCCAGCGTTGCGCGTATACCCGCGAGACCGGCGTCGAGGGCCTCGGGGGAAAAATCGTACAGGATCACGTGCGCCCCCGCCTGTGCGGTGCGCTGAGCGATGCCGCGACCCATCTTCCCGGCCCCGGCTATGCCGACACGTTCGATCATAATTGCCTCGTTATTACACAATTTCTTCGTAATTTTTCATGCTATCGCACCACGGGGATTTTTGCAAGTACAAGAGGTGCCTGAAAGGAACACATCTGCTGTGTTGAAAACATTGCGGTGAGTGGCAGCGCTCGGCCTCTTTTTGCCGTCAGGCAAAAAGCAGGGCGCGAGTCTTGGAGAATGTGGTTACTCCTCGCTTGGGTCAGGCCTTGCCCGTAGGGGAAATCATCAACATCACAGCAATCTTACAAGTTTCGCAAGCAGGTGAAAGCGAAGCGCTTCTGTCGCCGAAGGGCGACAGACAGCAAGCGAGTTTTGAAATTAATGCTTCCTTCCCGTTTGGGTCAGGCCCTGCCCGTAGGGGAAATCATCAACATCACAGCAATCTTACATGTTTCGCAAGCAGGTGAAAGCGAAACGCTTCTGTCGCCGAAGGGCGACAGACAGCGAGCGGGTATCGGAGAAGGTGGCTACTGCCCGCTTGGGTGCAGGCCCTGCCTGCCTGCAAAAATATTGCAACCGCGCAAAATGCCTGCAAGATTT
>JAUWEX010000083.1 GCA_030607235.1 Planctomycetota bacterium
ACGCAGGATATGATGACGAAATACCGCCAGCAGATCGAGCAGATGCTCGACGATATGCGCCTGCTGCGCGAACAAGCGCCCGAAGTACGCTCCGCCGAGGCCAGCAGCGAAATCCTGTCGCAGTACCGCGACGAAATCCGCCAACTCCGCCGGCAAATATCGGAAATAGGCGGGGGCAGCTGGCAAGGCGAAATCGACACGGAGAGACTGGCGGCGGATATCGAAGAAAAAATCTCGGCTCGCCTGCAGAGCAGCATCGGCAAGATCGGCGCGTCGAAAAAATCCGCCCTCGTCCCGCCCAAAGAAGTCGTGCTTGACAACCTCTTCAGGGATATGCCCGAAACCAACGCGGGGATGGTCAAAATCCGCCATAACAAAGGCCGCTCGATCAGCGACGATCTGGGCAAACTCAAGGGTTTCCACGAAGGCCGCGAAAAACTCGAAATCCCCGGCGACGAACCCGACACCTCACAGGACAGATAGCGCCAAGGAGAGCCAGCGATGGAAAAAAACAAAAACAACCGCACAATCAACGCCCCGGGCGACGCGAGCAAACTCGTGCCGCTGAACCGCAAGCCGGGCCGCGGTCTCGATATCGGCACGGCCAACCTCGTCAGCGCCTCGCACACCAAAGACAACGAAGTCGTCATCCGTGCGCAGCGCAACGCCTTCATCGACGTGGAGAGCAATTCGTTTTCGCGCAACATGATGACAAAACTGGGCGTCAACTACGTGGTCAACAACGGCTCGCTGTGTGTAATGGGCGACCCGGCATTCGATTTCGCCAACATCTTCAACCGCTCCACACGCCGCCCGATGCGCAACGGCTTCATCAGCCCCGACGAGCAGGACGCCCTGCCGATGATCAAAATTTTGGTCGAGAACGTCGTAGGCAAGCCCTGCGTCAAGGGCGAAATCTGCTGTTTCTCGGTGCCGGCCGAGCCGATGGACGCCGAGATGAACGTGATCTACCACAAGGGCATCTTCGAGGGAATCCTGCGCAGGCTGGGCTACACGCCGCGCTCGATGATCGAAGGCCACGCGGTGGTCTTCTCGGAACTGGGTGCCGACGACTTCACCGGCATCGGAATTTCGTGCGGCGGCGGGATGTTCAACATCTGCATGGCCTACAAGACCGTCCCCGCGATCTCGTTTTCGATCTCGCGCGGCGGCGACTGGATTGACGAAAACGTGGGCCGCGTTACCGGCCTGCCGACCAGCCGCGCCACACTGCTCAAGGAGCGTGGCGTAAACCTGATGAATCCGAAAAACCCCACGGAAGAAGCGATAGTCATCTACTACCGCAACCTGATAAACTACACGCTCGAAAACATCAAAAAAAAGATGACCACCTCGCAGTCGATGCCCAACTTCCCCGAACCGATAAGCATTGTGTGCAGCGGCGGCACCTCTCTAATCGACGGTTTTATCGAAGTGTTCCGCGACGAGTTCGAGCGGATAAAATTCCCCATCGAAGTCAAAGAAATCCGGCGCGCCGCCGACCCGCTCAACAGCGTGGCCCGCGGTTCGCTTATCGCGGCGATTTCCGAGAAATAACCATCACCACTGAACACAGGCGACGAAAAAATATGGAAGCAACCTTCACTCAACGACAGAACCTGCTCAAAAAAACCTTGCAGACACTGGGCAAGCAATACAAAGCCCCGGCACGCGGCGCGATGCCGTCGATAGACATGCTCGAACTGATCATGTGGACCTCGATCAGCGACAATCCCTTCAATCCCAACGTCAAGCGTGCCTTCAAAAAACTCGTTAACGAATACGTTGACTGGAACGAGGTCCGCATAACCAGCACCAATGAACTCGGCGAACTCCTTACCGGCTGCAAACTCGAAGCCAGCCACGCCATCAATATCAAAAACGCCGCGCAGGAAATCTTCCACCGCGAAAATCGCCTCAGCCTGGATTTCCTCTCGCCCAAACGACCCGCCGACGTCAGGAAATACATCGGCGAGATGAAAAGCATCCCCGAAGCCCAGGCCAACACGATCATGATACTCATCACCGACAGCGCCGACGTCCCGCCAATCGCGGCGGTCCGCAGGGTCGCGCAGCGCATCGGCATCGTGTTCGAAAATTCCACCGACAACGCCGTCAGACTGGTATTCAAAAAGACGCTTCAAAAAATACAGGGCTTCAGCGCTTTCTACCTCATCTGCCAGCACGCATACGCGCTCTGCAAAGAAACCGGGCCGCGCTGTTCGGCGTGCGATTTGAACAAGATCTGCGAATTCGGCAAAGAAAAAATTTCCCCGAGAAAATGATCGGCCTCCTATTCCGCAAGACACCGCTGACAGTTGCCGCTTTGCTGGCGGCGGCGGTCCTGTGCGGATGCGGCGCACTCCAAACCACCCCGACCGCCACCCCGGCGAAACAAAATTCGGCGCCGTCCGGCTCCGTCGGCCACTTCGCGGCTGGCGTAACGCTGGAGGAGCAGGGGCGCATCGGCGAAGCGATCGTCGAATACGAAAAGGCCCTGCAATGCAACCCCGAAAGCGCCTTTGTCTCGGTCCGCCTGGGAGCGGCCCTGTGGCGGGCGGGCCGTCGAGAACAGGCCGCGCCGTACCTTATCGCCGCTGAGAAGGCCGCGGCCTCCGAACCGGAAGTCGCGCTAAAACTCGCGAAATTTTATTCGCAGGCGGGTCGCTTCGACGACACGATGCGGATGTGCGCGATCCTGGCCGCCACCCGGCGATACGAAAACGAAGCGCGCCGCATCCGGGCAGAGGCGCTGCTGAACAATGGCGAGCCGCAAAAAGCCGAGGTACTGCTCGAAGAACTCGTCGGCGACCGCGGCGAAAACCGCGACTGGATACTCCTGGGGCGTGCGCGCGAAGACCTGCACCAGCCCTCCCGCGCTGCGGCGGCATACGCGCGCGCCGCTTCCGACCCGACCGCCGCACTTAGGGCGGTGGAGATTTACGCGTCGCTGGGAAATTTCGCCAACGCACTCGAAATCGCCCGCGAACACCTGCGGTTCATTCCGCCCGAAACCGACATCACCGGCGTTTCGCTTGCGTTGCCGCCCTCGCCGATCAGTTCCGTCAGGCCGTGGAAGTGGGACCCGCAGGAACAAACGCGCCGCAACGTACTGCGCAGCGCGTACGTGCGGATCGCCTGGCACGCGCTGACGCACCGCAGTTACGATCTCGCCCGCAGCGCGCTGGCCGAGTCGGTCGCACAAACCGGCGAATACGCCAAAGTGCGGGAATTCATGCGAGCGATCGACGAGATGCAAAGAGATCAGCGGCCCAACTAATTCTTGAAAACAGCGTTAATCCGCGTTAAGCTTGCGTTTGCCGTAGTTATTTCGTTACAAATTCTACCAACAAAAAGGTGAGGCATGGCCGGACATTCCCATTGGGCTGGAATCAAGCACAAAAAAGGCGCCGCGGACAAAAAACGCGGCAAACTCTTCTCCAAAATCGCACGCCAGATCATCGTCGCGGCCAAAGCCGGCGGCGGCGACCCGGATATGAACCTGACGCTGCGTTATGCCATCGACAAGGCCAAAGCGGCCAACATGCCCAAAGACAACATCACCCGCGCGATCAAAAAAGGCACCGGCGAAATCGAAGGTGTCATATTTCAGGAGATAATGTACGAGGGCTACGGGCCGGGCGGAGTGGCGGTGCTCGCGCAGGTGCTGACCGACAACGTAAACCGCACCGCCGCCGAAGTACGCAAGACCTTCGACAAGGGCGGCGGGAACCTCGGCCAAACCAACTGCGTGGCCTACATGTTCGACCGCAAGGGCGTCATAACCGTGCCAACCGAAGCCGCCAACGAAGACGAACTGATGGAACTGGTTCTGGAAAACGGCGCGGAAAACCTCGAGACCGCCGGCGATTACTACGAGATCACCGTGCCGGTCGGCGATTTCGACGGACTTAAAAAGGCGCTCGACGAAAAAGGCATCGCGACCGACTTCGCCGATGTTTCCTACATCCCGCAGAACACCGTACCGCTCGACGAAAAAACCGCCGGGAAGGTGCTGCGCCTGATCGATAACCTCGAAGACAACGACGACGTCCAAAATGTTTACGCTAACTACGACATCGCCGACGATATCATGGAAAAACTCACCGCCGAAGGCTGATGCGACGACAAAAAAAACAAATTCAAATGCACAACACCAGCGACTCTCACCACGAACACGATCACGGTGGGATAGAACGACAAAAACAGGGCATTAGTAGTTTCGAGATGCAGGACTCTAATATCCTCTTCGAGATTCTCGCGCTCAAGGCCGGGGACTGCTTCGTCGACCTGGGCTGCGGCGCGGGGGATTTCTCGATGCGCGCCGCCGAAACCGTCGGGCCAAACGGAACGGTTTACGCGCTGGATCGCTGGCCGGAACTCGCCGAGACACTCACACAACGCGCCGCCGAAAAGGGTCTCGAAAACATCAGGCCGCTGACCTGCGACATCTCCGGGCCTCTGCCGCTCGACGACAACATCGCCAATGTATGCTTCATGGCCAATGTGTTGCACGGCTTCAACCTCGCCACCGACACCGAGGCACTCTTCGGCGAAATCCGTCGCATCCTCAAACCGGGCGGGCGCGCGGCGATACTCGAATTCATAAAGGAAGAAACTCCCTGCGGTCCGCCGATACACATGCGAATCTCGGCGGAGGAAATTGCCGAGGCGGTAGAGCAATACAGCTTCGCGCCGGTGGGCGTGGTCGACTTCGGCCGGACTTATCTGGCGCAGTTCACCGTCGTGTCGTAGTTCCCAAACAATTTCGCAAAAGAAAAGCCGCCCCGAAGATCGGGCCGGCTTTTTTGTTGTCGTTGGGCCGCGCCTAGAATTTGGCGACGGTCTTGGCGTCGAGTTGCATGATGACCTCGACGATGAGTTTGAGCGCGTTGGCGTAGTCGTCGGCGTGGATGATGCCAGCGGCCGAGTGGATGTAGCGCGTGGGCATTCCGATGTAAATCGACGGCACACCCTGCGAGTGCAGGTGGATGCGGCCCGCGTCGGTGCCGCCGCCCACCATGACCTGGTACTGGTAGGGTATCTTGAGGCGCTTGGCGGTCTTGACGAAGAGGTTGCGCAGTTTCAAATTCGGAATCATCGAGTTGTCGAACAGCGAAATCTGCGGGCCGCCGCCGAGTTTGTTGGCGTCTTCGCCGTCGCCGCCTGGAATATCGCCCGCCAGACCGACGTCGAGGCAGATCGCCACGTCGGGGTCGACCACAGCCGCGGCGGTCTTGGCGCCGCGCAGGCCGACTTCTTCCTGAACCGTTCCAACACCGTAAACGGTGTTGGGGTGCTTGCGGTTTTTGAGTTCGGTGATTACGTCCATGAACAGCGCACAGCCGAAGCGGTTGTCGTGGGCCTTGGCCATAAGGTATTTTTTGTTGGCCATCTCGGTGAACGGGCAGATCGGCACGATCGGGTCGCCGGGCTTGATGCCGGTGAGTTTTTCGGCTTCCGCCCTATCTTTTACACCGAGATCGAGAAAGAGGTTTTTGATCTCGATGGGTTTTTTGCGTTCTTCGGGCGAGAGTTTGTGCGGCGCCGGCATCCCGACGACGCCGGTGAAGCGGCCCTTGGAGGTGTGGACGGTCATGCGCTGCGCGGGGATAACCGCGGGCCACCATCCGCCCAGCGGAATGAATTTGACAAAGCCGTCTTTGTTGATGTTCTGGACCATGAAACCGACTTCGTCCATGTGGCCGGGCAGCATGATGCGCGGGCCGGCGGCGGCGCCTTTCTTTTTGCAGACAATACTGCCGAGTTTGTCGTAACTGATCTCGGCGTGGCCTTTCATTTCTTTTGCGATTATCACCGAGATTTCGCGCTCGTAACCCGGAAGGCCGTCGGCCTCGGTGAGCATCTTGAGCCAGTTCTTTGAGCGTTGCTTCATAGTCGTTCCTCCGTTTACGGCTTGCGAATCGATTTCGCAAGCGCCTTGATTATTTTGTCGCTGCGCGCGCCGGTCGCAGT
>JAUWEX010000168.1 GCA_030607235.1 Planctomycetota bacterium
GTTGCGCCGCTGTGGGGGCTGACGGAGGCCCTGCTGGAGGCGGTGCCGTCGGTGCGTGTGCTGCGCGACCCGACGCGGGGCGGCGTGGCGGCGGCGGTGTGCGATATTGCGGAGAGGTCGGGCGTAGGGATAAATCTTGCGGAGAGGTCGCTGCCGATAAATCCGGCGGTGCGCGGGGCGTGCGACCTGCTGGGGCTGGACCCGCTGAACGTGGCTAACGAGGGCAAGGCAATCATGATAGTGGCCGAGACCGACGAGGCGCGGGCGCTGGAGGCGCTGCGGGCGCACCCGCTGGGGCGCGAGGCCTGCATTATTGGCAGGGTCGTGGCGGAACACACGGGAATGGTGCTGCTGGAGACGTTGATCGGCGGCGAGCGAATAGTCGAGATTCCCGCGGGCGAAGACCTGCCGCGAATATGTTGAAGTGTAAGCAATCGCAAGGCAATAGGTTTTGGGATATATTACATCAATTCAAAACGCTTGCCTATCATATCCAGCAACCATATAATTCTTATGTTATAAACAAAGGAGGCTGCTCATATGAGCGAGGTACAATCAGACCAAGAACTACAATCCAAATACGGTATAGTAGTCATGCTTGATGCGCTGGGCGCACGTGCATTGACGATGGATGGAGCGAAGGAGTTCATAAAAAAGCGTGACCAAATAATCCAAACAGCACAAATACTATCGCGACTAAGTGGGCCAATTTATAGCGCCAAAGGGGCGCAGTCGCAACCAGCCGCCTTGACCACTTTTGGCGACAATGTTGTTATCACTTGGGAGATAGCGGAAGATGTTGTCAGCATGGCTTTGTTTGTATTAGCACACAGACTCGCATTCTTGATTGCGGAAGGAATACGGTGCGGCTTGTTGTTTCGCGGCGCGGTGGCCGTTGGAGAATACGTGAGGGAATACGGGCATGACAAGGCCACTATTCTGGGCCCGGCGATCGGCGATGTAGCGTCATGGCACGAGCAAGCATTGTGGGTGGGTATCGTGGCAACCCCCGCCTGTGGTCTGCGTTTATCCAGGGATGCCAGCGATAGCATGTCGCTTAACGGCCCTCCTGGCGTTTCTTTGCACCTGTCCAAGGATGGTGTTAAAGCTATTTCTTTCTGCAAATATGATAAAGTACCCTTAAAGGGGAATCGCACGATGGGCATGTGGGCCGTATCTTGGCCTGCGGTTTTTTTAACCGAAACGATTTTACAGCGCAACGGCAAATTGAATGTAAATATTCAAGGGGGACAGAAACTGCTGTACCGTTATCTCGCTAATTTGTCAGTTCCGTTTGGCACAGAGGACAAATATACCAATACTGTTGAGTTCTTCGACTGGCACTCTGAGAAAATGGGCAAATTGGTGATGGAAAATATTGAATTGTGTAAACATGTTTGGTTTCCGCTTTGGGATATAAAAAAACAGACGGGCATTCATAAGGCAACGAAAAAATAACCCTGTAAAACGTTATCGGCGCAAGCATCTATCGCCCCAAACTGAACGAAAGATTTGCCTTGCAAATGGGCGGCGGGCTGATATAATGCCCGACTCGGTTGAGGGGGCGTTGTATATTTGAAGCATCGGTTCGGAGCACATAATGAAAAAAGGCATTCATCCTAAATACCAGAAATGCATGGTAACCTGCGGCTGTGGCGAGTCCTTCGAGACCCGTTCCACCAAGGAAGTGATCAAGGTCGAAATCTGCTCGAAGTGCCACCCGTTTTACACCGGCAAGCAGAAGTTCGTCGACACCGCGGGCCGCGTAGAGAAATTCCAGCGGAAGTATTCCTGGGGCCTGAAGAACGAAAAGGAAGACCAGGACAAGTAACCGCACCCAAAAACCGCCTTCACCTTTCGGACGAAGGCGGTTTTTTTATGGCCTGCTATCGGAAAGCACGAAATGCACGACGGCGTAAGAAAAAAACTCGCGGACATGGCTGTCCAGTTCGACGATCTTGAAGCGCAGATGGTCGACCCTGAAGTCATCGCCGACAACCAGCGCTATACCGGCATCCTGCGGCAGCGCGGCGCGCTGGTGAAACTGGTCGGCATGTACCGCAGGTATCTCGAAATCGAAGATCAGATATCGCAGGCCAAAGAGATGCTGGCCGAGGGCGGCGACAGGGAACTCGTGGAGCTGGCGCACGAGGAGTTGACAACGCTCAAAGAGGCCCTCGAAAAACTCGACACGGAGATACTGGAAGCGGTCGCCACGCAGGACGAGGACGCCTCGCGCAACGTCATCGTCGAGATTCGCGCCGGCACCGGCGGCGACGAGGCGGCTATTTTCGCAGGCGACCTGTTTCGCATGTACTCGCGCTACGCCGAAACCCGCGGCTGGCAGATCGAGGTCATGAACGCGGCGGAATCGGACATGGGCGGCTTCAAAGAAGTCGTGTTCGGGATTCAGGGCGCCGACATCTACAAGCACATGCGCTTCGAAAGCGGCACGCACCGCGTCCAGCGGGTGCCCAAGACCGAGACGCAGGGGCGCATCCACACCTCGGCGTGCACGGTGGCGGTGCTGCCCGAGGCCGAGGAAGTCGAGGTCGACATCAACAAGAGCGACCTCGATATAACGTACTGCCACTCTTCGGGACCCGGCGGCCAGCACGTAAACAAAACACAGTCCGCCGTGCGAATCATCCACAAGCCGACCGGCCTGCAGGTGTATTGCCAGGACGAAAAATCGCAACATAAGAACAAGGCCAGCGCCATGCGCGTACTCAGCAGCCGCCTCTACGAGCACATCAAACGGCAGCGCGACGCCGAGCGCGGCCAGTTGCGCCGCGGCCAGATCGGCTCGGGCGACCGTAGCGAGCGAATCCGCACCTACAACTACCCTCAAAACCGCATCACCGACCACCGGATAAATTTGACACTTTACGACCTGGAAGGCATAATGGAGGGGCTGATGGGCAAACTGATCGAGCCGCTCATCCAGCACCGCAAAGAAGAGTGCCTCAAGGCGCTGTAACGAATTTTTGTCCGCCTTTTCCGCAGCCAAAGGGAGGAGGAAACTTGCCACGCATTATGCAATCCGTCTCGGTTGTGATTTTGTTGTCCATTGTCGCGTTCGCAGCGGTGCTGTGCGTTTCGTGCGACGCAAACACCGAAGAACTTATCGACCCTATCGAACCCGCACCCGCGCATTCCAAAAACGATCCCGACACCGATACGCCGCTGGATGTGACGGCTGCGATCAAGGAACTGATCAGGCAGGGCAAGATTGACAAGGCGACGGAACTGGCGGACCGGTTCGTCGAGCGCAATCCGCAGAACGCCGAGGCGTACTTGCTGCGCGGTAACGTGAAAATCGCGCTGGCCGAGCGGGCCGCCGAGAACAAGGATAAGCGCGCCGCACTGCTCGCGGGCGCTATCGAGGACTATAACAAGGCCGGGGAGTATTGCCGCCAAAGCGATTACCGGCCCTGCGGCTACCGCGCGGAGGCATACTGCTTCATGGCCGAGGTCGACGGGCGACACCGCGACCGCTACTACGAAATGGCGCTGGCCGAGATCGAAGCGGCGAACAAAATCGCGGGCAATGATATTCCCGCGCTGGAACAACTGCGCATGGGCATACTCGCGCAAACGGGGCGGCACGACGAATCGCTCGCCGCGTTGGAAAAACTCGCGCGCGACAACAAAGACGAACCGCAACACGCCTACATGCTGGCGCGTTACGCCTTCGAGCGCGATGAAATCGCCAAGGCCCGCGAATGGTTCGGCGAGACGCTGCGGCGCGACGCAAAATTCCTTGCGGCGCTGTACTACCGGGCGAGCATCCTGATCGAGCAAAACCGCTTCGACGAGGCGCTGGGCGACATCGAGGCGATCAAAAAGGTCATGGCCGACCGGAAGGACAATGACCGGGGCATGGCCGACGACCTCGCATATCTCGAAGCGATCCTGCGGCTGAACCGCGGCAGATATATGATACGCCACGCGGACGCCGCGTCGATGGAGACCTTCAAGGCGGCCCGTGCCGAGGTCGCCGAGGGCATAAAACTGCTGGAGTCGCTCGACCGCGAAAACGAAGCGAGGGATTTCTTCGTGCTCCTCGCCCGGATAGAGGTCGGCACCACCAACGCCAGCGGGCACTACAGGCAGGCCATCGCCGAGATAGAAAAACGCGAACAGAGTTCGCCGACCGTCATGCCGCGGC
>JAUWEX010000107.1 GCA_030607235.1 Planctomycetota bacterium
GCCGCGCGAACCAGCCGCAAATCACCGCCAGCCCCGCACCGGCGATCGGCAGAAACATCGCCGCCGATACCATCAGGTGCCGCTTGCTCGGCGGCTCCGTGTCGTAAACGTTCACGGCCAGCGCCATCACCAGCACCAGAAAGAACAGCCCCGCCCCGACCGGCAGCGCCGTGCCCGCCGGAATCCGCGGGCGCTTTTTCGCCGCAAAAATCAACCCCACCGCCACCAGCCCCAAGGCCCCGCTGTTGACGTAAACCCAAACATTCAGTGTCGCCAATATCTGGTGCATCGCGGGCAGCGGCTTTTTGTCCGGCGAAGTCATTTGCGGCCCGGCGTCCTCGCTGACGGGCGCCTTCGCTCCGGCGTCGGGACCTACGTCTTCTTTCAAGCCCAGCATCGCCACCACGCTCTTCTTCGGCGTGAGACAAAATTCAAATCCCTCCGGCGTATCGCTGATTTTCATCACATACGGCGCCATCACCGCCGCCGTCATCAGCAACACACAGCCCACGCCGAGGGCCTTCCTGCCGAAACTCCAACCGAACCTGCGCGACAATAATATGAAGGCGCACACCACGATTCCCGCGCCCAGGCCCTCCGGCCGCGCGTTGTACGCGCAGCCCACGCACACACCGCACAGCAGCAACAGCCACGCGCGCCCGCTGTGCAGCGCCCACAGCGATAACCACAGAGCCATGAAAACGAAAAAGATGTGCATCCCGTCGGACATGATGTCGGCGGTCTCGCGCATGATGTAGAAATGCGACGCCCACAGCAGCCCGCCGAACGCCCCCGCCGCTCGCCCGAACAGCGTTTTGCCGATATAGTACACCGGCACGACCGTCAGCGCCCCCAGCACCACCGCGATTATCGTTCCCGCCGTCTCGCAGTCCACCCCCGTCGCCGCCGAAACTCCCGCCATCGTCAGCGGCATCAGCAGGTGATACTCGCGGGTGATCGCCCTCTCGATCCGGCCTTCCTTGATCTCGCGCGCCATGTAGATGAAGCGCGCGCTGTCGGTGCTGATCGCGTAGGTGTTGTAGACGACGCCGAGTTTGAGCAACGCCGCCACCGCAACGAGAATCAACGCTATCGTCAAATCGGTACGTTTGGCGGATTGCTTTTTCATGAATGGAACCCTGTTAAATTTTCATCACTCTCTCAAAAACGGCCAGCATCTTCGGCACGCTCGACCGCAGCGAGTATTCCCGTTCGACCGTCTCGCGGCACGTCCGACCCAGCCGCCCGCGCAGTTCCGCGTCGCCGCACATCCGCAACAGGTGCGCCCGCCAGTCCCCGAGCGTCCGCGCCAGATAGCCGTTCTCACCCTCGTCGACGATTTCGTTGTGCACCCCGACCGCCGAAGCCACGCACGGCACGCCCGACGCCATGCACTGCAACAGTTTCGTCGCGCACTTCCCCCGCGCCCACGGGTCGTCAGGCAGCGGCGCAAGGCCGATGTCGAAACTCATCACGTCCGCGCCCTCTTCGGCCTCGGCCCACTGCTTTTTGATTACCGGCATGTTCGGCAGGTCGAAAAAATCGCGGCACACCAGTTTGAGCCGCGCCTGCGGAAATTTCGCGTACACGTCCTCGAAAACCGGCGCGAGTTCCTCGATAAAAACCAGCGACTTCTTCCCGCCGATCCACCCCAGCGTAATCGTCTCGCCGCCGTAGTCGGCCTTTTCGGGATAGAGGTCGGTGTCGATCGAAGTGGGAATGACGGCGGTGTCGTCGTTGTACTCGCGGATCATGCTCTCGAGATAAGAATTCCCCGCGATCGCGAAGTCCGCCAATCCGCACATCCGCACGAAGGCCCGCATCCGCGTCCACGAGCGGTGGGTGCTGGCCCGCGAGGACTTGTACATCACCGCGTCGTCGACGTCGAAAACGATCCGCGCCCCCCCGCACCGGCGGATGAAACCGGCCTGCCGTTTTTTGAGCCGCTTCTTCTGCACGAACACGATGTCGCAGTGCTGAAACTCGTTCTCCAGCGCACGCCACTCGGCGCGCCCCTTCGGGAATACCGCCACGCGGTCCTCCACGCCCGCCGCGCGTAGCGGCTCCAGGTACTGCAACACGCGGTACCTGCTGGCGGGGTGCTCGTAGCCCTGTATCAAAAACAGCACTCGCATCGTCGTTACTTCGCCTGTTTGAGCATGGATTTGTAAATTTCGAACGCCTCGCGGGACTGCCGCTCAATGTCGAAAAACTCCGCCGCCTTGTCCGCCGCGGCCCGGCCCATGCGCAGCCGCAGCCGCCTGTCCCGCGCCAGCCGCACTATCGCCGCGCGCAGGTTTTCCACGCTGTCGCGGATGACCATCCCGCACACCTCGTCGTCGACGATCTCCGAAAGCATCCCGCGGTCCGCCGCGATGATGGGCCTGCCCAGCGCCATCACCTCCCGCACCGCGCGGCACGTGCCGTCGGAGCCGGGAACCAGAAAGACCTTGAAGTCGAAACAATTGACCACCGCCACGAAGTCCTCCCTGCGGTAGCCGGAAAAAATGACGCGGTCCTCGATGCGCATCTCCTTCACCGGCTTGCGCGCGACCTTGTCGGCGTTGGTGCCGCGGCCGACTATCAGCAGTTTCAACTCCGGCACCGAAATCGACGCGCGCGCGAAGGCTTCGAGCAAAACGTGGAACCGCCGGTGCGTCTGCATCCGCGCGACGATCCCCACGACGATGTCTTTGGGGCCGATGCGGAGTTCCCGCGCGACGGCGGACGACCTGGGCTGCGGCGCAAAACGGTCGAGGTCCACCGCGCCGTCGAGCAAAAACACGTGCCGGTAACGGCGACGGCGTTTTTTGCGCAGCCACTGCCCGACTTTTTTCGACAGCACTATCAGCGCGTCCGCGCGCCCCGGCGGCCTTACCGGCGGCAGGCCGTCGTAGATAGATCGGATGAGCAGCGGCCTGTGTTCGCAACGCTTGAAAGCCGCCAGCGCAATCCGGTGATCGTTGTCCATGTGCGCGTGCACTATGTCGAACTTTTCGCGGTCGATTGTCTCGGCGAGTTTCCATGCGTCGTCGGCGTTGCGGCGCGAATTGCGGTGTTTGCTCAGGTGCATATCGCCGACGCACCTCAGGTCGCGCGCCGCACAGCGCATCGCGACTTTCGAGCCGCCGTCTTCGTCCCTGCCCGGCGCGAACATCACCTCCAGCCCGCGCTTCTTCAGCCCCAGCGCCAGGTTCACCGCCGGCTCGGCGGGGCCCGTCCACTTGTGGTTGCTGAACGTATGCAAAACTTTTATCGCTGCCATTTCGGTCGCCAAAAATGATTTCTCTTTATGCTTGCGATAACGATGTCGCGAATGAGCGTTCGGTCGCGCCGCTCGATTTTGCCGCCGCCGCGGTAGGTGCGGAAAAACAGTATGCGGTCGCTGATCGTAATGAAGTTCGGCACCGCCGCGTTGAGCGCCGCCAGCGCCCGCACAATATCCGCATTGCCAAGGTCCGTCCCGAAACGCACACGGTCGAGATCGAGGAAGTAAAATTCGATCCCGTCGCCGCCGTCGCGAACCATGATGTTGTTGGCCTTCATGTCCTTGTGCAGGATGTCCGCGCCGTGCAGCCGCGCGACCTCCGCCGCGAGTGCCTTGATGACTCGGGCCTTGTCGCCGTGGCGCGCGCCTTCGCCCTCGAACCTCTCGCGCAGAAAAGCGTCCAGCGGCGTCGCGTCCTTGAGAAACCGACTGATAAGCCATGTACGCCGTCCGCCTAATGGGGACGGCAGACCCTTCTCCACGTAAGCCAGCGGCTCGGCCGCCCGCAGTCCGCGGACGATAAGGCCGTTGGCGTTGACCCACTCGCGCTTGAGCCGCGAGCCGCGCAATCCGCCTAATGCGGACGCCTCCTGCGCGCCGCGAATTCCGCTTGCGTGCTCCTTGACGACGAACTCGCCGTCTACGACCGTCAGGCGGCTCTTGGGCGCGTCCTTCAGCACGCCCTCGCCGCTCTCCAGCGCCCTGCAGTGCGCGTCCAGTATCGCGTCGATGTCGCGGTCGAAATCCCTGCGCCGGTAGACACGCCGCGATTGGGATTTTTCCACGACGAAGGTCGACGAATTTTTCAGGCACCTGCGCGTCCGGCGTCTCTGGTGACGCCGCCCCCACATCCGCGCCTCGATCCACGCGGCCTCGGCGAAGTTCGGCGCTTCGATGCGGCGCATTCTAACATATTCGTCGAGCAATTGTGCGCGGATTTCCTTCGGCGCGACGAGCGAGAGCGAATACATCAACTGGCCCAAATCCCGCGCCGCGTCCCGCCGTTCGACGCGCTCGACGAACTTCGCGCGATGCAAATCTATCAGGACGAGATCGCCGGAGTCGCCCGAAACGAGGAAATTCCCCAGGTGCAGGTCGCGGTGCACAATCCCCGCGTCGTGCATTTCGGCGCACAGCCCGGCCAGCCGCGCCATCAGCCCGCCGCGGCGGGCGTCGGCCTCGCCGCCTCTCCGCAAAATCTCGATAAGCGGCCTCGCGCCCGCGACCTCGATGGTCGCCAGATACTCGCACCGCCCTCCCGCGCCCATCGCCACCGGCTCCGGCACCCGCACACCGGCCGCGCGCGCCTTGTGCAGGTTGAGCCACTCCTGTCGCGCCTGCGAATTGCCGACGCGCCTGCGGATATTGGCGATCGGGCCGCGGCTGTGATATTTTTTCACGACCAGCGAATCCCCGCCGCCGCGCACGATTGCGATCGAGCGGGCGGAATTGGATTTGAGCAGTTCGTCTCCGCGCGCGAAAATCTCCTCCACGCGATCCTCGAGCAATTCGTCGAAAAGGCCGCGACGCGACGCCGCGACTTCCCAGCGCACACCTTCGCTCTCGACGACAACTATCTCCGCATCGCTCACGTTCGCGCCCTCCTCTTTTCCTCGGCGACCTGCGCGTAGACCTCCATGTTCAGCCGGTAGTTGCGCTCGAACGAATACTCCCCGGCTTTGGCCCGCGCCGCCTCGCCCAAGTCCCGCCGCCTTTGCGGGTCGAGCAGCGACTCCATCGCCGCCGCAAGCCGCACCACGTCGGTCGGGTCGGGAATCACCAACCCGTCCGCATCGTCGGCGATCACCTCGGACGCGCCCGCCTTGGCGCTGCAAACGACCGGCAGCCCGGAGGCCATCGCTTCGAGCGCGACCGTTCCGAAGCCGTCGTGCAGCGTCGGGAAGACGAAAGCGTCGGCCGCGGCGTAGTAGCACTCCGGCGCGCACGGCCCCAGAAAGGCAACCCTGTCGGCGACGCCGAATCCGGCGCAAAGCCTGCGATACCGCGCCACGGGGCCTTTGCCGACCACGAGCAGTTTCGCGCCGCTCTCCGACGGCAGTTGCGAAAAGGCCTCGACCAGAAAATCCAGCCCCTTGCG
>JAUWEX010000224.1 GCA_030607235.1 Planctomycetota bacterium
GGCGAGAAATACACGAGCCACATCTACAACAACATAGCCCCGGGCGAGTCGACGACATTCAAGGTCAGCGAACTCGAACACGAAGACAAGCCCTTATTGGGAATCAGGGAAAACGACGGCTCGGAGTTTTCGATAAAATACAAATATGACAAAGGCGAATATCAGACCAAGACCGTCAAACCGGTCTTCATCACAAAAAACTGAAACTGACGCGCGGCTGATAGCGTAACGCTAAAACGAGAGAGACAAACCCATGAAAAAAACCGCAGTTTCGCTGTGCGCGCTGCTGGCAATGCTGGCGGGAGTCGCGCTGGTCGCCGGATGCGGCAGCACCCCCAAAGACACCGACGACCCGAAGTGGCGCTACGAAAACACCTACGACGACCTCGACGACCTGATGTCGCGCATCCGCAGCCACTTCAAGCCCCTCCGGAAGGCGAGTTACGACCTCAACCGCATGGCGATGCAGGCGGATTCGCTGGCGTGGGACGCCGAGGTCATCGCCGCCCTCGCGCCGCAGATGAAGGACCTCGCCGAGGAGCCGGTCGCGTCCGACCCGCACTTCTGGTCCTGCTCGACGATTATCGAACGGCGCGCCAACAGCGCCCGCTATGCGCTGCGGAACGGCAACTGGGAACGGGCGCGCGAGGAGATCAAGAAGATCGAGCGCGGCCTCGAGACCTACCGCAAAGACTACGATTCCAACTAAAGCATTTTAAGATATCGCATTCCACCGCGGGCACTGCCTGTGCGAGAGACCGCCAATAGCACAGCAGACTTGCCCAAATTGTCAGTGGGTGGAAGCGAAGCGCCCCTGCGCCAAAGGCGCAACAGCAAGCGCGTTGTGAAATAAGTGGCTCCTTTCCTATTGCCTCCAGGCGCTGCCTGGCCGGGGTAATTGACGATTGAAATACCTGCGTAATACAAAACTGCTCATCGCCATATTCGCCGCGTTGGTGCTCGTGCCGTGTTTCGCGCGGCTGGCGGCCGCGCCCTCCCTTCGCGAGCGCAGTCGCCTCGAACAGGCCCGCATCTACCGCGACGCGGGCAGGTTCTACGCGGCCCAGGGCGAGTACCTCGCCGCGATAAAAGAACGCCCCCGCGATATCGCCCTACACGACGAATACCTCGCCGCCGAGATTCACCACGCGCGGCGCACCGGCGACGTCGCCGCCATCCGCGACCTGCACGAGCGCTACCTGGCGCGAATCAGCGCGCTGCTGCCCGCAGGCGACACCGAAGACAACGGCGCGGAACAGCACAGGCCCGACCCCGACCCCGAACTGGCAATATACCTTTACTGCTACGGGGTGCTGCGCGTCGAGACCGGCGGCGCGAAAGGCATCGGCGAGGGCTACGGCCTGTTCAAGGAAGCGCAAAAAAACAATCCCGACGACCCCTGCATCCGCGCGCGGCTGGCGATGATGCAGATGCAATCGCCCCGCACCAGTCTGGCCGAATGGGGCGAAAAAAATATGAAGATCGCCATCGAGGCCAATCCGACCTGCGCGCGCAACTACGAAGAACTCTTCGAATATTACCTGCGCAAAGGGCGACAGAAAGAGGCGCTTAAGTTAGTCGCGCAGGGCCGCGCCAACACCGGCGACGCGAGGCTGCTAGCCGAGGAGACAGCGCGACTGCACCTGGGCGACAGCAAATTTTTGCAGGCCCTTGCCGAATACCTGCGCGGCAAAGCGGGCGGGCCGCTGGCGGCGGCGATGTTTCTTCTTGCGGCGATGGCGGCCGCGGCGTGGGTCGCGGCGCTGGTGCGGCAATCGCCGGTGCGCGTCGCGCCGATCAAGATACTCACCGCGGCGGCTGTCGGCGTATTCAGCGTCGTACTCGCGTGGCTGGGCTGCCAGTTGATCGACGGGCTGTTCGGCGGCGGTCATAATGCGGGCGGCGGCTGGCTTATCTTCGAAAACGCGCTGCGGTCGGGGCTGATCGACGAGGCCGCGAAATTCCTCGTCATCGTCGCGCTGGTGTGGAAACTGGCGCGCGTGCGCAGCGTCGTCGAAGGCATGATCGTCGGCGCGACGATCGGCGGGATATTCGCCGCGCTCAATTCGATGATCGCAACAAGGGGAATCGGCGCGGACGCGGCTGCGGGCGAGTTGTTCATCGTCGCGGCGATGGAGGTATTCGGCGGCGCGATAGCGGGCTTCTTCGCGGCGCGCGAAAAGATCCGCCCTTCCGAGCGGCCGCTGACGGCGCTGGCGGGGCTGGTGATAGCGGTCGCGTTTAAGGCGGCCTTCGTGGTCGCCGGCGAGATAGGCGTGGCGGCGGCGCAGGCGGCGTTCCTGATAGTCGCGGCGGAGGCGGCGCTGGCGCAGTGGCTTTTCGGTCGGGCGCTGGCCGCCGGAGACTGGCCGGGGCGCGTCGAGACGAAGCGGGTGCGGGCGGACGTGCCGATACTGCTGGGGCTGGCGCTGGCGGTGTCATTCGCCTTCTGCTTCGCGGTACTGGCGGTGGACTTCCGCAGCGGGGGCGAAATCGCGCGGACGGCGCTGCCGCATCTTTTGCGGGCCGGTTTCGTAGTGGCGGTATTTTGTCTGGCCGTGCGCAAGGCGGGCAAGGCCCGCAGCCAAACGGGAAGCAGCCACTTATTCCAATAGACGCTTCGTTGCTTTTCGCCCTTCGGCGAAAAGGGCACTCGCCTCCACTCACTGACAAATCCTGTAATCTTGCTGTGTTATTGGCGATTTCTCGCGCAAGGCAGGCCAGTCCCCGCCGGAGAACCTCGGCCCCAGACTCCTGAAACGATAGCAGGCCCTGCCTGCTACGGGCGGCATACGCGGCAGGGGCGGTAGTCGGCCAGCCGAGCCTGCCTGCGGGTTTCGAAGAAGACGGCGTTTTTGGGCTTGATCTTCCGGCCGTAGGGGCAGGCGCTGCGGTGGAAGATTTTCGAGTTGGCGCTGCCGACGTAGCCCGAGGGCGCGGTCCGCCACAGGCCCGATTTTTCGCGCGCGGCCAATTCCTCCAGCCCCGTCAGCATCTCGGCGTGCGCGAGGTTCGGCGGGTAGCGGACGGCGAGCGCGAAGCCACCGAGCACCATCTCGGCGTTGGCGAATTTGGCTCGCTCGCCGCGCTCGGCGGGAAGCGCGAAGACGTAGGCCAGGGTCCGGCCGTAGATGTCGGTGCGCTCTTTGTCGAAGACCAGCAGCACCCTGCGGCCCTCGACGAGACGCCGGTTGAATTCGGTGGCTTCGTCGCAATAAGGCTCGGCGGCGTGTCGGCGGCCAACCTCGGTTTCGGCGCGCTCGGGCGCGTCGATGCCGATGTAGCGGATTTTGCGGCCGTCGTCGAGGATAATCGTGTCGCCGTCGACGACACTGCGGACGCCGAAGACGTTTCGCGTC
>JAUWEX010000402.1 GCA_030607235.1 Planctomycetota bacterium
GTATAAACGTCGGGCTGGTAACCTCCGAGGCGGAAGCCACGCCGCAGCCCAGCGCGATGCCTTTGGCAAGTTGGGTTTTGCCCGCGCCCAGATCGCCGAAAAGCGCAACCACGTCGCCGCGCGCCAGCACCTCGCCGAGCCTGCGGCCCAGTTCGAGTGTGCGCTCGGGGCTGCGCGTGATTACGCTAAGCGTTTCAATCCCTGAAGTGCTCATATCCTTTCGGTTGCAGGCTTACGCGCCCGCCGTCTTTTTTTTGCAGATAAAATCCCCGCTCGACAATCTCGCCGATGCGACTCAGGCGAGTCGCGAACGGCGGCCGGGCTTCGAGGCGCCGGGCGGCGGTTTGGGAGACGGTGAAGAGCAGTTCGAAATCTTCGCCGTCGCTCAGCGCGCGCCGGAGCGCGCTCTTTCCGCCGCGCCGCGACATTTTTTTCGCGTCTTCCGAAATCGGAATCGCATCCTTGTACAAGACCGCGCCGACGCGGCTCTCGCGGCAGATGTGGGCGAGGTCGGCACTCATTCCGTCGCTGATGTCCATCATCGCGTGCAGACTGACGGCCTCGCGCAGGGCGAGGGCCTCGCGAATGCGCGGCACGAACTCGACGTGCCTGCCCTCGATCGAGCCGCCCAATTCGCCGGTAACGAAAATCGCGTCGCCGACCCGCGCGCCGCCGCGCGTTACGGGTTTTGCGGGGCTTTCGCCGAAGACCGTTACGGTGATCGCGAGTTTTCCGCGCCACGAGGTTACGTCGCCGCCGATGATGCCGGTCCGGCAGGCGTCCGCCGCGGCGCGCATTCCGTCGTAGAGTTGGCGGGCGAATTGCATCGAGGCGTCCCTGGGCAACGCCAACCCGACGAGCGCGTAGCGCGGGATTCCGGCCATCGCCGCAACGTCGCTGACGGCGGAGGCTATCGACTTCCAGCCGACCTGGTACGGGGTGCAGCGGCGGAAGTTGAAGTGTGTCCCTTCGAGTAAGGTGTCGATAGTGAGCAACAGGGCTCCGTCTTTCGGAGGACGTACCGCGGCGGTGTCGTCGCCTATGCCGACGATCACGTCGCGCCCGAAGCGGCTCCGGGAGCGTATCCAGTCGATGAGTGCGAATTCGCCTTTGTTCTCGCCCATAAGTTTGCCCCAAACAAGGCGAAAAGCATAGCACAACACCTCTCGCAAGTAAAGGGAGGACTATGGATTATCGCGGTGCGGGGGGAAAATCGCGGAAACTTTTCGCGGGAAATCCCTGCATGAGTGCAATACGATTCAAATTTTATGATTGATAGACCGATAGAAGGCTCTATACGTTTAGTATTTTACCCGTGTACTCCGCATGCACCGCAAGCGGCGGTCGCGGTCGATAAAACGGATTTTTACAGAGTGCCACTGCCGTTCCTTCGGTCTTTCAGCGGGTGGCAAAGGCTTATTACGATTACGGGAGTTACAAGATGAATTTCAGACCCAGCGGTGTTTTTTCATCGTACAGGATGCGCTTTGCCGCAACGCTCGCAACGTTGGTTTTCCTCGCTGCGATGGTTGTGCCGGGCTTCGCACAGCAGGACGATCAGGAAGAGACCGTTAACAGGCGGATCGGTCACGCAAAGATCGAAATGGAGCAGGGCAACTTCGACGGAGCGCTGTATTATGCCCAACAGGCGATACGGCTCGCGCCGGAAAATCCCAACGCGCTGGCGATACACGCCGAGATCACTTCGATCTGGCTGC
>JAUWEX010000187.1 GCA_030607235.1 Planctomycetota bacterium
GGGGGCGTGAAGGCGGTGTCTCCGGTCGGATAAAAACATGCAATCGACAGGGTCGAGTTTGTTGGATCCGAGCATTTTCAATGGTTTTTCTCCGATTGGTGGTTTTTTGCGAACCGGATTTTATTTGTTCGGAGCGTATATGGCAAGCAAAAAGCCGAAACGAGAGTCGATGAGATTTTTGCGATCTTCACATTATCAAAGCAAGATGTCTAAAGAAATTATATCGCTATATCCGATTATGAATCCCGGAAGGAAAACTAAATGTTGGCGAATCCATAATCATATCACGTTCATGCAAATCGCTTCCCCGGCAGAGGGCTGTTATCTCTCAAGAATGTTGCATTATTTGGAGAGGAATAAAAAGCATGAAGAAACCCACAGTCTTGTTGGTGGACGACCAGCCGGGAATCCTTCTGGCGATGTCTCGCCTGCTTAAATCGCAGCCATACAACATCATTACCGCCGAAAGCGCCAGGGAGGCGCTCGAGACCATGAGCGTGACCAATGTCGTGGTCCTGATTACCGACCATGCCATGCCGGAGATGACCGGCAATGAATTGCTCAAGATCGTCAAGGAAAAATATCCCGACACCACCCGCATCATGATTACCGGCCGCACCGATGTTGGTGTCGCGATAGACGCCGTCCACGACGGCGATGTTTTCGCCTTCATCACCAAGCCCTGGGACAACGCCCACCTCTTGCGCACAATCGCTTCGGCGGTCGAGGAGCATCCAGAGTATTCAGGGCAACTCGGTATGAAGCGCATAGCCGACAAGATGCAAAAACTCGACGAGATGAAAAAGAATTTCGCCTGCACGGCGATGCACGAATTGCGAACGCCCCTTACGTGCATTATGGGGTGCGCCGAGATGATCAAGGAGATATCGAAGAACTGCAAAACGGATTGCCGTAATCTTTGCCGGTATCTGATGCGATCGGCGAAGCGACTCGATATGCTGGTTGACAACATGCAGGAGATGATCGAAAACGGGCACGACAGGCCGGTGTGCGCCGCACCTTTTTCGATGAACGATCTTGTCAGAGAGGTCGAAAACGACGTCAGGGCGATCCTGAAGGCTCGCAAGCAGAGGCTCAATGTCAACCTGGCCGACAACCTGCCGCCGTGCCTGGGCGAGGCCAAAAAGATGTGGCAGGCCGTAAGCAATCTCGTGATAAATGCGATCCGGTTTACACCCGACGGCGGGACTATCACGGTCGAAACGAAATACGAAGACGGCAAAGTTCAACTTGTCGTATCCGATACCGGCATCGGAATTCCCGAAGACGAGCAGGAAGTGATATTTGAGCCGTTTTACGAGGTCAACAGTACCTCACATCATTCTTCGGGGACGATAGAGTTCATGTCCGGTTCTATGGGACTGGGGCTGACAATAGTGAAATCCGTGGTTGATCGCCACGGCGGTTCCATATACGTAAATAGCGTTGTCGGGGAAGGTTCGACCTTTGTCGTCGAGTTGCCGACGGGAAAAATGGCGTTTAATCCGCAGCCTAAACCGACCCGACTTGTCTCGGGTAGTAGTAATTCCTGAGGTAATTATGAGCGAGATAAGCGTTAACTTGACAGGAACGGTCTGTCCGTATCCCGTGATGGTGATTATCGAACATGCCGAAAAACTGAAGCCGGGCGAGAGCGTGTCCTTTATTGTAGACGACCCGCTTGCGATCAAATCCGTTCCTGATGAACTCGAAGATGACGAGTATATCGATATTACTATCGAAACATGTAAAGAAGGCTGGAAAATTACCGTGGCGAAAAGCCGGTAGCGAGCGTGATTTCTGTATGGAGGAAGAATGTTATGTCGAAGTCTTTCGTAAAAAAACCGCTGTTGTTCGCCGGTGGCTTTGCCGTATTAAACGTAGCAATGTATGCTCTGCTGACCAAGTTCTGGATCGGCGGCAGCAGTTTTCTGCCGATGGTCGGCATACTCAGCAAGGTCCCAAACGCAGGCGAAGGCGTAACGAATGTTCGCTGACCGGGGAATAAGCCCGGCGCAAAGCGTGCTGGATTGTCCGGAATGTTTGTACGGGCTGATCTTTGGGGCTTCCCCGCTGGTCTTGGACGGATGTTTAAAAGGCGTTAGAACACGAAGTAAATGAACGGGCTTGTGTGGGTGTCGCCCGGTTTGAAAATCGCGAGAAAGAATCCTGAATTTATCGGTGAATTTTTCCGATAAAACGGTTGTTGATTATGCGCGTATGGGTTGGCGTTGTGTCAATGGCATATCGAGGATGCAAATCCGATTATCCCTTCTTTCAATTTATCTCGAAAAAGTTTTCTGGTTTTTCAGGGGTAGGTTATGAATATTCGCAAAACACTTTTGGTCTTGTTTGCGGTCGCCCTGCCGATACTGGTCTTGGCGGTTATTATGCCTCGGTCAACCGATGTTGCGGAGATTGCATACAAGACCAATTATAAAAACGCGGACAAAACCATCGTACTGCAATGTTATATCGGCGAAAACATGGTAAAGCCTATGGCAGAGATTGCATCGGTATTCGAAAAGCGCCATCCGGGCATTAAACTCGAATACCACGATTCCGGTACAACCTCTCTGGACAAGATGATCCGCGAGACGAAAGTGGGCGATCTGTTTCTGCCGGGTTCGAACTCTTACACCGACAAAATGAAAAGCGAGGGAATTGTTACATGGGACGCAAGCGTATGCAGCCACATCCTCGCCGCGATCGTTTTGAAGGACGGAAAAATCAAG
Source organism: Planctomycetota bacterium (assembly GCA_030607235.1). Taxonomy (GTDB): domain Bacteria; phylum Planctomycetota; class B129-G9; order B129-G9; family B129-G9; genus JAUWEX01. The sequence goes on from JAUWEX010000187.1 coordinate 2,736, forward strand.
ACATGGGATGATGTAATACGGCCCGGTGTTATGGTGGGGCGCGGCAACGAAAACGTCTGCTCGGTGGGGCGCGTCGCGAAAAAAGTCGTGGATCGTTCCAACCTGCCGCAATTCCAGCAGAACGTCATGGTGATCTCCGTTATCAACTATCAGGCATCTTCTTTTGATTCGCTGGCGGATGGTACAGTGGACGTGTTGCTGAACTGGCGCAACATGAGCCTGTGTCCCGACGAAATCAGAGGCCGCATGACGATCATCGATATCCCCGAAGATATCAACATTATAAAGACCATTCCCATTGCGGTACTCAAGTACAGCGAAAACCCGCGCCAGGCCGAAGAATTTGCGCGTTTTGTGTCCGGCGACGAAGGCAAGGCGATTTTCCGCAAACACGGTTTCGTTACGGTTAACGATTGATGGGGCAGGATATGTCTTACAGCATAAAAACAAGAGTAAACATCGTTTTGTTATTGCTGATGGCCGCGTTCATGGTGAGCGTGGGCATGCTGACCTATTTGTTCGGCAAGATCGACGAATCGATAGACAAAATGCAGAGCCGCATCAGCGATCTTTCGGGAGAGTATACAAAATCGCTGGACGGACTTCGGCACTGGGAATCGATATACAAGATAAACAGTCTCTTGCAGAAGGTCCAGGTATTGGAGGAAAGGTATATACGCACCCGCGACTATAAGTATCTGGAAGAGATACTAGAAAACGTTCTCGTTATAAAGAAGTGGAACGCAGAGAAAATCGAGGACAAGCATGACGTCGAGCATGGCGCTAATCGCAGACATCTTCAGGTGGAATTGATCGAATATGCGGACCTGGTTCTGTTCATCATAAACAACCCGGGCTGCATGCTGGAGGATAATGAAGAACCCTTGCCCGGCAAGCCCGTAATCAGAATCAGCGAACTGCAGGAGCAGGCGAACATACTATGGCAGAGGGTAAGCATCTGCGAAAAAGTCGTTCGCGACAACACCAGGGCGATACGAGATCGCATTTTCTTCGTGAAAAGCGGCGTCTCTGATATGCAATCGCAAATCGGGTTAAACAGAACACACCTTCAATACATTATGTGGGGGATGGTTGCGTTTTTTGCGGCTGCGGTGATTTCGGCCGGCTTTTTTGTGCAGCGTACGATGCTGCGGCCC
>JAUWEX010000054.1 GCA_030607235.1 Planctomycetota bacterium
GCCGCCGAAACCGGCCCCGCAAAACGCACACCCTCGGCCACGCCGATCCTGCGCGCGTATTCCGCCAGTCGCCCGGACTCGCCGACGCCCGCCAGCAGCAAAACCGCCGCCGGTATCCGCCGGACCACCGCCGCAAAAATATCCATCAGCGCGCACGCCGCCGATTTGCTCGTCTCGCCCACACAAACCGCGACCGGTCGATCCTCTATCTCCAGCGATTCGCGCAGCGCCTCGATGCCCGGCCCGTCCGTCCGGTAGAGCGAAGGCTCGATCGCGGGCGACACGAAAACCGCCCGGTTGCGCCCGCGCGACATCTCCGAGAGCCTGCCCGCCAGTCGCCGGTCGTGCGCCGCCACCGCCGCGCTCGAACGCGCGGCGAGCCGCTCGAAAAACCTGTGAATCCTTCTCGCGCGGCAATCGGCCGATTCGCTCGGCAGGCGCTCCGCCGCTACGACCGCCGGCGTGCCGCGCAGAAATCTCGCTATCCGCACCGCCGCGACCACCGTCGGGTGAAGGTCGCAGGCCACGTTCACGTCCGTCTCGCGTTCGAGAATCGCCCGCAGCAACGCGCGCGTTACCCCTGCGCCGCGCCGCAAAAGGCCGCTCCCGCGCGCTCTCTCCAATGCCTGCCCCGCGTAGACTATCGTAACGCCCGGCTCGGCTTCGAACCGCGTCGCGCCCACCTCATCCCAGCGCCGGTGCAGCAGCATCAGCCGCACCTCGCAGCCGCGCCTCGCCAGGTGATGCGCCAGCGGCGCGCCGTACAGCCGGGCCGCGCGTCCGGTCAGGCCGTCGGCTATGATGATGTTGATTTTCATGAGCCTTGCAGGTGGTACGGAAACGAGGTCATGCCGTCGTCATCGTCGTCGTCTTTCTTGGCCTGTCCGCGCATCAGCGCCGGAAACGCCTTCGCGGTGGAAAGGCCTATCTCGCCGGTCTCGCATATCTCGAGCCACTCATCCGGCGGCACGTAAATTTCGTCGAGGTAGCGCGCGAAGAAGCCGCTGCGGTAGTCGGCCAGGTCGGGGCCGGACCTCTCGAGGATGTGCTCGCAGATAACCGCCTCGACCGCGTTGAATCCGTAGTGCGCGCGCTGGCCCTCGGTGCTGGAGAAACGCGGGTTGATATCGAAGCACACCGGCCCGCGCTCGGTCAGGCGCAGTTGCACGTTGCACACGCCTCGCGGCCGCAGACGCCGCGCGATGTCCTCGGCGTAGTCCTGCACCAGCGCAAATCGGTCGACCAGCGCCGCCACGGTTACGCCGTGCTCCAACACGCGCTTCATGCCGATCGAACCCGCAATTCCGCCCCCGCGGTCGAGCACCACGCCGACGGTGTACTCGCCGTCGATGTTTGCGAGGCACTCCTGGACGATAAGCCCTTCGGGGTCGCGCAGGATTTTGTCGAGTTCGGCCCGGCTGTGCGCCAGCGTCAGCCCGCCGCCGGAAGCGGGCACGCGGGGCCGCACCGCCAGCGGCCAGCCCAGATCGGCGGCCATCTCGGCCACGCCCTGTGTGTCTTCGGCGGGCAGCGTTATCGGAAACCCTACGCCCTCCTCGCGCAGAAATTCGGCCGTGCGCCAGCGGTCATAACCGATCGCGGTGATTTCGGAATCGCTTACGAGCGTTCGCGCGCCCGTGTTGCGCTGGATGGCGCCGGCCTCGCGGGCGAAGGCGGGGACTTCGCGCGGATCGCCGGGGAGTATCACGTCGATGTCGCTTTTCTTGCAGATGTCGATTGTCGCCTCGAGCCAGGCCCGCTCGTCGTCGGCGATGTCGGGCGTCACAAAGCCGCGCTCGCCCACGAAAAGCGCCGCGCCCCAGCGTCGCGCGTCGGCGGTGAAGAGACGATAGTCCAGATCCGAGAGATTGAGGGCCTTGACCAGTGTCTGGCCCTGTGGGCGCGAGGCACCCGTTACGAGGATGTTCACTTTGCGCTCCCTTTGCGATAGCGTTTTCAGCGGGCACGTCTCGCCGCCGTCCCGTCCGATATCGAAACCGGCCCGAGTCAGCCGGTTTTTATCTCGTACATATCGACCGTCCTCCCATCGCGGTCGAAGATGGCGTAACTTGTCCGGCCGGAGCGGCGGCGCAGAAACCCGACGCTGCCGACGTTGACGAGGTACTTGCAGTGCGCTTCGAGTCCGAACGAGCCACCCCGCTTCATCACTGCGTGGCCGTTTTTGAGTCTTGCGACGGCGGTGTCGTGCGTGTGGCCGATGAAACAGATCGCGCCTTCCATGCCCTTGAGCACCATCCTCGCCAGGCGCGCGTTGTCGATGTAGCGCCAGCGCGCCGGGTCGATCGGCGAGGCGTGCGCGGCGAGCATCTCGCCGCTGCGGTGCGTCAGCGGCAGCCGCGCGAGATATTGCTGCGATTCGTCCGAGAGAAGCCCGCGCGTCCAGAGTATGCTGTCGGCGGCTATCCTGCCGAAGTCCGCGACTCCGGTGCGCCCGCCGCAGGCCCAGTCGTGGTTGCCCGCGAGGACATCGCAGTCCTCCAGCCCGGCAATGTATTCGACGCATTCGTTGGGCTGCGGGCCGTAGCCCACGAGATCGCCCAGGCACAGCATCCGTTCGACGCCGCTATCGCGCAGCCTCCTGACGGTCTCGAACAACGCGTCGAAATCGCCGTGCACGTCGGAAAATACGCCCAGACGCATTACCTTTCGCCCGTATCAAAAAAAAGCGGACAGCCGCCCCGTATTCCCAAAGGCGCATAAGGCGCGCGCGAAGGGCGGAGTGTGTCCCATTGATTCCGCTCGCGCTGGCTCGCGAGCCGGTCTGACAATTTCGTCGGATTTTGCATTTACGATTTCTTGGGAAAGCGCGTGAATCGTCGTTTCGCTACGCAATAATCTTCGGCATTTTCGCGGCGGCGGTTTTGTTTTTAATGCCGGGATTTTGCGCAAAAAGGCCCGCCTCCGGCGGGAGACGGGCCTGTCGGTGTCGTGGATGGAGCGAGGATTTATTTGTCCTCGATCCGTTCGTACAATTCGCTCATCTCCCAGGCGAGGTCGTAGACCGGATTCAGCGTCAGCGAGCGCGTTATGGCCTTGCGCGCCCCGGCGTAACTCTTTTTGGCGGCGTCTTCGTCAGCGAGCGCGGCGAGAGCGACGTGCGCGCGCGCCAGGCAGGCCCACATGAGATGGGTTCGGTCCTCAACCGCCACCTTTTCGATCTCCTCGATGCCTTCCTGGATCGACGCCTGTTTTTTGGCGCTCACGGTTTCGTTTTCGGCGTCGAGGATTTTGATCCAGCCCTGCATCCATATCGCCTCGTTGTTTTTCGAGTCGAGTTGCAGCGCTTCGGCGACAAGTTTGCGTGCCGCGGCGACGTCGGGCGTTTCGGATTCGACAAGGCGGATCTTCGCCAGTCGCGCCAGCAGCGCGGCGGCCTCGCGGGAGGTGTTTGCGTTCTTTTTGGCGAGCGGGACGAAGTGTTCGAGCAGTTGTACCGCGCGGTCTTTCCGGCCGTACATCACGTAAATATCGACCGCATTGAGCGCCTGTTCGAGGTCGGAGGAAACCATCTCGCGGACTTCGGCGAAGCGCTTCTCGGCCCGGGTGTAATTGCCTTCGTTCATCGCGTTGATGTCGAGGAATACGTAAGGCTCGACGAGTTTGGGCGATTCGATCTTTGCAATCCTCACGGCGTTGAGCAGGTACTCCTCGGCGTCGTTCATTTCGGCCATCATCGCGGCACAGCCCATACTTAACTGCACCTGATAGTTTTTGTCTTTGTTGCCCCAAAGGTTTTTCAGCCAGTCGTAGAATTCGGCGTCCGAGTAGGCTTTGCGCTCTTCGGGGGCCAGTTGCGGCCAGTCGTAGACCAGGTATATCCTGCGCATTTGCTCGATCGCGCCGGAGTCGAGGTTTGTCTCGGCGGCTTTTTTGAGGTATTCGACGGCCTTGCGCGGGTTGCCCAAATAGGCCTCGCACCCGGCCATCAAGCCGTAAACCTTGGACAGCGCCGCGGCCGTAGTTGGGTTGTCGGCCTTTCCGTGAAGGTCCAGGTAGTTCCGGGCGGCGCGTTGAGCCGCGATCACGTTGGCTTTGAGTTCGCCCATATCGGTCGCATCGTCGCCTTTCGATATGCGGTCGTAGGCGATCCTGGCCTCGTAGAACATCGCCTCGGCGTTTTCGGGGTCGATCTTCAAAGTCCTGTTAAAGCATCCCATGGCGCGCTCGGGGTTGCCGAAATCGTAATAAATTCGGCCCAGCGCGTTGGAAAGCGGTATCGAGTCGAGTTCCGGCTCCCTATCCGCGAGAATTTCAATCAAACGCTTGCGGGCCTTTTGGGGGTCCTCGACTTCGTATCGCAAACACGCCTGGATATAACCCAGGTAAGCCCGGGAGACATGGGGGAACCTGTTCACGGCCGTTTCCCAGGCCTGCATGGCGTCGTAGCGGCGTTCGAACCTGTCGAGCGTCTCGGCCCTGAGCAGCACGAAGACGGATTTGTCGGGGTTGTCGGCTATGCGGTCGTCGACGAACTTCAGCGCCTTGCCGGGGAAGAGTCCCTTGTGAGCCACGTAGAGGCCTAAAACGATCGCCCTGTTGAAGTTTTCGTTGTTGGGCTGGGCCTTGAGCGCCTCAAGGTAGAGGCCCTCGGCGACCATGAGATTTTCGTCGCCGCCCTTGATGGTATAGTAACGCGCCAGATCCGCCAGCGAATTAGCCCGGTTGACGAAATCGGGGTTGCCCATAATCTCTTTGCGCAGGCTCTCGGCCAGCAAGTAGGCCTCTTCGGGGCGCAGAGCGATGCTGTCGAGGTATCTCAGCCGGTTGTACCGGAATCCAAACATATCGGGGTACTTCCTGATGGAATCCTTGTTGGTGCGCTCGAACTTCTCTTTGAAAGCGCGGATATCGGCGCGGATCTCGTCGGCCCGCTTCAGGTCCGGTCTCTCGTCGGCCATTATCCTTTGCAGGCCCATTATGCTGTCGAACAAGGTCTGAGCGTAAGCCTCTCTGACCTTGATGTCATCGTCCTTATTATTGGCATAGGCTTCGTCGGCCATGAGTTTTTCCATATCGCCGACGGCCTCCTTGTATTGCTTTTTGGCCAGTTTCAGGTTTTTCAGTTTCAGGTCGGCGTCGAGTTTGCTGCCGTACTTTTTGGCCTTGTCGGCGAATTCCTGGGCCGCCACAAATTCCTTGTTTGCCCTGTAAGCGTCGCTCAAGGCCAAGTACGTGTTGTACAAATTGCGTTCGATTCTTTCCGCATTTTCCTTGTCGCCCTGCTTGCGGAGTTCGCCCAGCCGCTTGAGCAATTTATCGGCATTGTCCTTGAACATCGCTATCGCTTCGGGATCGCCCTTGAACTGTGCGATCTGCGCCCGCAGCGACTTCGCCTCGAAATGTTCGGGGTTGATGGCCAGGATGTCGGTGATGTTTTTCTTGGCCGGAGCGATGTAGAGATCGTCGATCCTGGCGGTCGTGAGGTTGTTTTGGCGCATCCGGGCGACTTCCAGACGTATTCGGGCCAGTTGCTCAAGAGTGTTCACATTCCCCGGCATGAGTTTTCTGGCTTTTTCGTAGGCATCTATCGCGGCGTCTTTGTACATCAACACGTCGCCGGTCTTGTTGGCGGCGGTAAGACATGCATTGCCCAGTTCGAGATATATATCGGGTATGATGTTTTTGGCCAGTGTCAACTCGAGCCTTTTGATCCGCTTGACCACGTCTTTTTCGATCCGCGCTTCGTAGCGGGCCTTCATTGTCAGGGTGTTGGCGTGAACTGAATCGATCTCGTCGAGTTTGCCGATATATTTTTTCGCGTCGTCCAGATCATCGCTGCTGCCCGAGAGGTAAAACCGGGCAATCCGGTAGACGATATTATAATCGTCTTTGTTCTCGCCGTAAGCCAGTTTCCATTGCTTGATCGCGGCCTCTCGCTGACCGGTTTGTTCGAGCAGCGAGGCATAAAGAGTCCGCCAGAACTTCAACGCTTCGGCTGCGCTTTCCCTGTCGGCCTGATTCCTTGCCGTCTCAAGGGCGGTCTCGGCCAGCCCGGTCTTTTCGCTCAGGAACTCCTCCTTGAGTTTGTCCCTGATATCCTTGGGGCGGCCGAACAATTTCGCATCGTTACACATGTTCTCGTATTGGGGAGTGTCTGGTTCCAGAGCGTCCAGCACGGCGGCTGCATCGAAGACCTTGATCTTGGCTTCGGGCGCGTTCTTCATCTGCGATCTGAAGTATATATCGTAGATCGTAGAGGATATGGCTTTGATGCCCACCGCGGTCGCTTTGCCGTATTTCTCTTCGTACGATTTCCCCTTGTCCGTCAAATCCCTCCTGACGGATTCCATTTCATTGACAACCCTGTCGAAGTTGTCCTTATCTTCCCGTGTGCTGGTTTTCAGCGCACACATTCGCATCCAACATATCGCCCGCTTGCACAGCAAGTCGACGTTGCGCTTTTCGATCGCCTCTTCCTTGATCTTCTCCGCCGACCACATCTTCCCGAAAATCGCCTCGGCCTGCTGCAAGGCCAATAGCCCGGCCGAAGGATCCTGGATGATGCTCAAGGCGTAATAATATTCGTAGCCGCTGTGCTTGTTTTCGACCATCAGGTTCTTGAATATCCGTTGCGCCTCTTCGTGTCTGCCTACCCGGGAATATATCTGCGCCTCCAAAACCAGGATGTAGGGACTGGGTCGCTGTTGTGCGGCGGCAACGGCTTTTTTGTACAGCGCGATCACCCCTTCGGCCCTGGCAATCCGGTTCTTGCCGACATAGTGCCTGATGAGGTTTATGCACTCTCTGGAACCGGCGTAACCGCTCGCCTTCGCGGCGGCCCTGTAGGACTCTTCGGCCTTTGCGGGCTTGCTCCAGACCGAATACAAACCGCCGAGCGCCGAATAGCCCGCCAGGGCGTGCTGAGGATCGCTGACGATGAGTTTGTAGCGCCGTTCGGCCTTGCCGTATTCCTTCTTCATCATATACAGCCGACCCCACAACTGGTGCGTGCCGACGCTTTTGGGATC
>JAUWEX010000391.1 GCA_030607235.1 Planctomycetota bacterium
GGGCGAGTTGTTTTTCGCTCTCGTTGAGCACCAGAAGGAGTTCGAGGAGTTCTTCGAGCTGCTTGCCTTTTATCGTGCGGTCGCCCGCGTTCAGAACCGTGCCTTCGATGCCCATTTCGAGCAGGGTTTGGGTCATCTCGGATTCGGTTTTGACGTATTGCTCGCGATTGCGGCGTTTCATACGGAACAGCGGCGGCTGCGCGATATAGATGTTGCCTTTTTCGATCAGCGCGCCCATCTTGCGGTAGAAAAATGTGAGCAGCAACGTGCGAATGTGGGATCCGTCGACGTCGGCGTCGGTCATAATTATGATTTTGCCGTACCGCACCTTTTCGGGATCGAAGTGTTCGGAGCCGATTCCGGTGCCCAATGCCGAGATGATAATTTTGATCTGCTCGTTGTTGAGCATCGCGTCGTCGCGCGCTTTTTCTACGTTGAGTATTTTGCCGCGGATGGGCAGGACGGCCTGGTAGCGCCGGTCGCGCGCCATTTTGGCCGACCCGCCTGCCGAATCTCCTTCGACGATGTAGAGTTCGGTGGAGTCCACGTCTTTGCTGGAACAGTCGGCGAGTTTGCCGGGCAGGTTGCCGCTGGAAAGCACGGTTGCGCGTCGCGCCAGCGCCAGCGCCTTGCGGGCGGCCTCGCGAGCGCGATTCGCGTCGATCGCCTTCTTAACGATGCCGCGCGCGGTCTTGGGGTGCTCTTCGAGATAGGCGCTGAGGTGCTCGTTGGTCGTGGCTTCGACGATGCCCTGGACTTCGCTGTTGCCGAGTTTCGTTTTGGTCTGGCCTTCGAACTGCGGCTCCGGCACGCGTATGCTGAGCACGCAGGTTATGCCTTCGAGGAAATCTTCGCCGGTCGGCGGACGGTCCTTGCCCTTGATGATGTCGGACTTTTTGGCGTATGCGTTGAGCGTACGGGTGAGGGCCGATTTGAAACCGGTAACGTGTGTGCCGCCTTCGCGGGTGTTGATGTTGTTGACGAAAGAGAGCAGCGTGGCGGAGTATCCGTCGTTGTATTGCAGCGCGATTTCCACCTCGACTTCGCCGCCGGTTACGGATTCGCCTTTGCCTTCGAGATAAACGATGTCGGTGTGGATGCGCTGTTTGCTCTCGTTGAGGTGTTTGACGAAGGCCTTCAGGCCGCCGGAATAGGAAAACTCGTCGCTCTTGCCGGTACGGTTGTCTTTTATTGTTATTTTCGTCTCTTTGTTGAGGTACGCCATTTCTCTGACGCGATTGGCGATCGTGTCGTAGTTGAATTCGGTCTCGGGGAAAATTTCCGGGTCGGGCTTGAACGTAACTTTGGTACCGGTTGTGGTGGTTTTGCCGCGGATGCTGATTTTGCTGGCGGTTTTGCCGCGCTCAAAGGTCTGGAAGTGGATTTTGCCGTCGCGCCTGACCTCAACCTCGAGCCACTCGCTTAGCGCATTGACTACCGAGACGCCCACGCCGTGCAGGCCGCCGGAGACCTTGTAGGAGTTTTTGTCGAATTTTCCGCCGGCGTGTAAGATGGTCATGGCGACTTCGACGCCTGGTTTTTTTTCCTCGGGGTGAATATCGACCGGAATGCCACGGCCGTCGTCCTTAATAGAAATACTGCCGTCTTCATCAATTTCAATGTCGATCACCTTGCAGTAACCAGCCATTACTTCATCGATGGCGTTGTCGACAACTTCGTAGACGAGGTGGTGCAGGCCGGCTTTGGTAGTGTCGCCGATGTACATCGCCGGGCGTTTGCGCACGGCCTCGAGATCGCGCAGGACTTTTATCGAGTCCGCCCCGTATTCGCTTTTTTTGTTCGCTTCCCTAACG
>JAUWEX010000202.1 GCA_030607235.1 Planctomycetota bacterium
GGTGGTTGGAGCGTATGCAGGAAGTATTTCTCGGCGACGGAATTGCTCTGCCCCTGCATAACGACGAGTTCGGTCTGATATACACGGGTCGGACGGTCTGATGCGGCCTGGGCCGGGCTATCCGGCGCTCGCTCGAGCAGGTGCGGCTCGATGTCGAGCACGCGCCCACGCACTTCGATAAATTTCCCGCGAAACTCATGCGGCCGCGTCGCGAGGCCGTAAAACGTACACCGCACAGGCTCGGCCTGCGGCGCGGAATCGGTCGCGAGTTTGAGCAGGTCGTAATAGGCGTCGGTTACGTATCGGGAGTCGTCGCTGACTTTTTCAAAGCCGGGCGGGTTTTCGGCCTTATCAGCGACCCGCGGCAATTCGACCCAGGCCGCCGCCGTATCGTTTTTCCGGGATCGTTCGCGGGAATCGCTGAAGACGAGGATCAATCCCAGCGCAATTATCAGCAACACGCACAGGGATATCAAATACGCCATCTCGCGGCGTCCCGCCACCGGCACACGCGTTTTGCGTCTTCGATCAGCCATGATCCGATTCCTTCGATTATTGTACCGTTGGTACCTCTTCCCTTCGGCGCATCCGTTACATGTTTTTCACGACCGAAACACACCGGGCGCAAAGCGTGGGATGTTCCGGGACACCGCCGACCGACGAGCGGAAGTTCCAGCATCGCTGGCACTTTTCGTCCTCGGATTTCACCGCCTTAATCAGCAGGGCCGAATAGTTCTCGCCCTTTACGAAATCATCGCCCGCCTCGTCGAGTACCGCAACTTCGGAGACGATAAAAATGCCGGGGCAATCCTTCTCGTAACTCTTGAGCAGTTTTTTGAGGTTCGCATTCTCGGTATACAGGAACACGTTGGCCTCCAGCGACGAACCGATGACTTTTTCCGCGCGGAGTTTTTCCAGTTCTCTCGCGACGTCGGAGCGCACCTTGATTATCGTCTCCCAGCGCTCGCCGAGTTGCGGGTCTATCAGTTCAGGCTCGGATTCGGGCATCGTGGCCAGGTGCACGGAATCCACGTCCTCGTCCTTGTGCTCGATGTGCGACCAAACTTCTTCGCAGGTATGCACAAGAATCGGAGCGAGCAGTTTTGTCAACGCCAGCAGTATCTTGTGCATCACCGTCTGCGCGCTGCGGCGCGAGACGCTGTCCTTGCCGTCGGCGTAGAGCCGGTCTTTAAGGATGTCAAGATAGAACGAACTCATCGCAACGATGCAGAAGTTCAGCACGGCCTGATTGACCCGATAAAACAGGCCTTCGTCGTAAAAGCCGCGCACCTTCTCGATAAGCATGTGCAACTCGCTCAGCGCCCAGCGGTCGATCTCGAACATCTTATCGACGGGTACGGCGTGGGCCTGCGGATCGAAATCGCCGAGGTTCGACAGGAAATAGCGGAACGTGTTTCGGATCTTTCGGTATCCCTCGTTGGCGCCTTTTATGATATCAAGCGAGGCGCGGATGTGATCCTTGTAGTCGATCGACGATATCCAGAGGCGGCAGACGTCCACGCCGATGTTTTTGATCACGTCGCCGATAGAGACGAAATTGCCCATCGACTTCGACATCTTTTTGCCTTCTTCATCCACGACGAATCCATGCGTGATGACGCGCTTAAACGGCGCGCAACCCTGCGTGGCAACAGACGGCAGGATCGAGAGCTGGAACCAGCCGCGATGCTGATCCGTGCCTTCGAGGTAGAGGTCGGCCGGAAACGAGAGTTCTTCTTTTTCGATCACTACCGAACGATAGCTTGAACCGGACTCGAACCACACGTCGAAAATGTCGCGGCCTTTTTCAAATTTCTCGTGGCCGCACTTCGGGCACTTCGTGCCTTCGGGCAGCAGATCGGCGGTCTCGGCGGTATACCAGTAGTCGCAGCCTTTTTCGCGAACGATGTCGCGCAGGTTGTAGATAACCTTCTCGTCCAGCAGCGCATGGCCGCATTCCTGGCAGAAGAAAACGGGAATCGGCACGCCCCAGAAGCGCTGACGCGATATGCACCAGTCGGGCCGACCGGAGATCATGGTCGTAATCCGCTGTTCGCTCCATTCGGGAATCCACTGCGCCTTGTGTACCTCAGCGATGGCGCGATTGCGCAGGTCGTTGTGGTCGACCGCGACAAACCACTGCTCGGTCGCGCGAAAGATGACCGGTCGCTTGCAGCGCCAGCAGTGCGGATAGGAGTGCTTTACGTTTTCGCGGTGCAGCAACGCGCCGTTTTCGGTGAGTTTGGCGCAGACCGGATCGGCGGACTCAAATACGCTGATGCCTTCGAATTCGCCGGCTTCGGCGGTAAAGCACCCGCTATCGTCGACGGGGCTGAATACCTCGAGATCGTACGACTGCGCGGCAATGAAGTCTTCCTGGCCGTGGCCGGGCGCGGTATGCACGCAGCCCGTGCCGTCTTCGAGCGTAACGTAATCGGCGTTGATTATGGGCTGCTGGCGGTCGAGATACGGGTGCATGTACTTCAGACCTTCAAATTTGCGGCCTTCGACCGAGCCGATCTTTTCGAAATCGCTCATGCCGATTTTTTTCGTTACGGCATCGACCAATTCTTCGGCCATCACCAGAACGATGTCTCGCCCGGTTTTTTCGTCGCGGCAGCGAATCGCCGCGTACTTGTGATCGGGGTGCACCGCCACCGCGCGGTTGGCCGGGATCGTCCACGGCGTGGTCGTCCAGATGACGATGTGGGTGTCTTCGCCCTTGTACTCGGGGTAGAGCGATTTGATGTTGGAAACAAGACTGCATCGCACGAAAATCGACGGGCTGCGCACGTCGGCGTATTCGAGTTCGGCCTCGGCGAGGGCGGTCTCGCAATTGGCGCACCAGTGGACCGGTTTCTTGCTGCGGTAGACGTATCCCTGCTCGACGAGTTTGCCGAAGACGTCCAGCACGCCCGCCTCGTAAGACGGGTGCAACGTAAGATAGGGCCGATACCAGTCGCCGAAAATGCCCAGCGACTTGAATTCCTGCCGGTTGCGCTCGATGAATTTCGTGGCGTATTTCTCGCACTTTTTGCGAATCTCCATCGGCGTCATGCCGTTCGATTTTTCGCCGAGTTCGCTTATCACGCGGTGTTCGATCGGGTGACCGTGGCAGTCCCATCCGGGGATGTAGGGCGCGTCGCAACCCAGCATCGTGTAGTAGCGCACGATGAAGTCCTTGAGCACCTTGTTCATGCCGGTGCCGATGTGGATGTTGCCGTTGGCATAGGGCGGCCCGTCGTGAAGGACGAACTTCGCCCGCCCCCGGCCCGCTTCGCGCAGCTTCGCATAGAGGTCGATCTCCGCCCAGCGCTTCAGGAACTCCGGCTCGCGCTTCGGCAGGCCCGCCCGCATCGGAAAATCGGTCTTCGGCAGAAAGAGCGTCTCGCTCCAGTCCCGAGCATCGGGAGCTCCGCCCTTGTCCTGTGGCATGATGGCCTCGAGTGAATGTGTTCCAGGTTGCCGCGGCACGCGAATTCAGACGCGCTTACTACCAACGACCGGCCGGATAGGAAAGCCACCTCGCCGCCACGGTCCCATAATTCGGCACTTCGGACCCTGGGCGGCTGCGACGCCCCACCCGCAGCCGACAACTAT
>JAUWEX010000329.1 GCA_030607235.1 Planctomycetota bacterium
CCATCAGCACGAGGTCGTAATCTTTGACCGCCATCGCATCCAGCGCTTCCTGGCCGTTGTTGGCCACTACGCTGTTATAGCCTGCTTTTTCGGTGATTTTGACGGCGAGTTTCTGATTAACGAGGTTGTCTTCCACCAACAGGATGTTTACGTTTTCGCGGTGGAACAATGCCGTATCGCGGGTAATGATCGGCGTGCGGTACGCCTTGTCGTCTTTATTGGTTCCGAGTACCGCAAGCATAATGTCAAAGAGATTGATTTGTTTGACGGGCTTGATCAGGTATCCCGCACACCCGATAGAATCGAAGCGTGTAATATCGCCGCGTTCTCCGGCAGAGGTCAGGATGATGATATCCGGATCGCTGGTTTCCGGATCGTTCTTGAGTTTTTCGGCCGTCTCCATGCCGCCCATGCCGAGCATGCACTTATCGAGCAGAATGAGCCTGAAGGGATCGCCCTCACGGTTGGCCTGTCTAACGACCTCCAGGGTCTCTTCTCCGGATTCGACGGCGAGCGACTTGCAGCCGAACGCCTCGAGCATCCTGGTTATTATTCTACGGTTGGTTGCGTTGTCGTCGACCACTAAAACGCGAACGCCTTTGATTTCAGGCTTGCGCCATTCGGGTTGGGCGTCTTCGCCCTGAAGTTCGAAGGCAGCGGTGAAGTAAAATTTGCTGCCCTTGCCGACCTTGCTCTCGACGTTTATCTCGCCGTCCATGGCTTCGATCAATTGGCGCGAAATAGCGAGGCCAAGGCCGGTGCCGCCGTATTTGCGGGTAGTTGAGCCGTCGACCTGGGTAAATTGACCGAAGATGTTGTGTTGGTGCGCAGGCGGGATTCCTATGCCGGTATCGGCAACCGAGAAATAGACAATGGCGCGTTTTTCGTCTTTGACCTCAAGTTTGACTTCGACGGTAATTTCGCCCTTTTCGGTGAATTTCACGGAATTGCCGATCAGGTTTACCAGCACCTGTCTGATCCGTCCGGGGTCGCCTCTGAGCGCAGTAGGCACGTCGTGATGTATCAGGCAGGCGACTTCGAGACCTTTGTCTTCTGCAGGCTTGGTCAAAGTATCGAGCGCGCCTTCGACGGCGGTGCGCAGGTCGAAATCGATAATCTCGAGATCCATCCTGCCCGCTTCGATCTTGGAGAAATCCAGGATGTCGTTGATGATCCGCATGAGCGAATCGGTGCATTCCTGTGCGGTTTCAAGGTACTCTTCAATTTCTTCCATATCTTCAGTATCGCGCGAAAGTTCCAGCATGCCCATGATACCGTTCATGGGAGTACGAATTTCGTGGGACATGTTGGCCAGGAACTCACTCTTGGCGCGACTTGCGGCCTCGGCGGCTTCGGCCATTTCGTTAACGCGCGCGAGCGTTTCTTCGAGTTGTCGGTTGGTCCATTCGGTTTCGGTCCTGGCTTTTTCCGCTTCGTCCTTGGTCTTTTCCATATCCTCCATTATGTTGAGCATCGCTGTACGCGAGGACTGCAATTCCTGTAACTTGCGCTCCAGTTCTTTTGAGGCGGCTTCGGCGCTTTCGCGTGTTTCGGTCAGGTCGGTAACGTCTCGGCCTTCGCCGATGATGTATCGCACATGGCCGTCTTCGTCCATGACCGGGACCAGACTCATGCTCAGGTAAATCTCGTTGCCCTGGCTCGTGATTTTGTCGTTGATATCGACGGCTACCCCGGCAGCCGCGCGCTTAAAGGCTTCGGTAACTTTTTTCCGGATATTTTCGTTGCCGCTGAACACCGGCATCTCCCAGATTTTCTCTCCGTCGCAGCCGTCCACCGACGCGCCAAGCGAAGAGACCGCCGCGGTGTTGGCCGCAAGGATGGTTCCGTCGAGCGCGATTTTGATGCTGGCGGTGGTCATGGCGTTCATGTAGCCCCGGAGCGACTTGCGCTCTTCGCGCAACTCATCTTCGATCCGTTTGAGGTGCGAGATGTCGCTGTTAGATCCGCGATACCCCAAAAACAGCCCGCGTTCGTTGATTATGGGTTCGTAATTGGACTCCATAATCGCCTTGTCGCCGTCCAGGTTGACGGCCTGGATTTCTTTTCGCGAGACGGTTTTGTGGTATTTTATGTCTTGCTCGATTTCCGCGGCCTGTTCGGGCGGGAAGAAATCGAGATACTTTTTACCTATGATGCTATCGGCCTGGTATCCCAGGATCGCTTTTACTGCGGGGCTGGAAAACGTAATCAGGCCATCGGCGTC
>JAUWEX010000029.1 GCA_030607235.1 Planctomycetota bacterium
GGCACGGGGATGAAAGACGGCGTGTCGTGGCGCGGCATCGAAGTCGTCCGCGCGCCGGGTTCGGCTCCGAGGATCGTGCTGCACGGCGGGGCCGCCGCCGTCGCGGAAAGGCTCGGCGTCAAAACGGTGCACATATCGCTGTCGCACTCCAACACGTACGCCATCGCCTTCGCCCTCGCCGAGGCGGGCAGTGCCCGCTCACAATAGAGGAGGAAACGTACACTCCGAAACCCGCTTCGCTGCTTTTCGCCCTTCGGCGAAAAGGGCGCTCGCTTGCACCCACTGACGAATCCTGTAATCTTGCTGTGTGGTTGACAGATTCTCGCGCAGGCGGGCAGTGCCCGCTCACAAGTGGGGAGAAAGCATACACTATAAGACCCGCTCGCTACGCGCTGTCGCGCGGAGCGCTTCGCTTGCACCCGCTAACAAATCTTGTACGCGGATTCGCGATGTGATTTTTTTCTATGCTGAGAGGGACACATTCCTTCGCGTCTTCGTTTGTTGGGCGGCGGATTGCATCTACTCAACTCACCGCAGTAAGCACATTGGTCGCACTTTTTCCATCGCTCGCAAGATCAGTTCTGCCGTCAACTCGCCGTGATCGGCAGGCAGAATCGCTGCGCCATAACAACGCTCTGGCGGAAGATGGAACACGTCGAGGTAAATGATGCGGAATGGGTTCTGTGGGGCTTTGGCGACCCCATCGACGTTCCGGACAACCAAGAGGATACGCGGCTTGCCGATGCTCTTGCGCAACAAGGCCGCGTAAGCGGACTCACCCAAGACCCATTCGGTCGCCGTGGCGTTACCGTCCAGCACCGCAACGAAGTACCCACATTCGCTGATACCCTGAAGCAAAAACTGCCGCCAGAGAGAGCCGGAAGGAATGGCGGATCGATCCATAAACACCTCAAATCCGTGGTCTGCGGTCCACCGCTGGATCAAGGCAGCGGTCTTAGAGGACCACTCCGAAGCGTGCATGTAGCTGATGAACAATGATTTAGTTGGTAACGGGAGAAACGAAAAGGTGCCCGAAGTAATGCGCTGTCTCCCAATGGCCGTCAGCAACGTGATTCGTCGCCGAGGATCCGCCATGGCGGTATGCAGTTCGGACAAGGAGGCGCACTCCGCACGAATTCGGCGAGTGTACATATATAAACTGTAAGCACCCACGGCGAGAAGGCCGCTGATGAGGATAGGTGAGGTGGACTCGTTCAAGGCCGCGAGCGAGCGGGCGGTCGCGGCGACTAATAAACTGAAAACTCCCGCGCCCACGGCGAATCTAACATTGAGCCGTTTAACTATGCGCATTCCGAACAGCGTGTTTCGGACGACGACGACGATGCAGTGCACGATGAAGAATGCACCGAAGAAGGACGCGACTGGAACAACGTAGGGATTCGCTAGGGCTCCGAGCCACGGCTCGCGCCCCATAAGCGTTGCGGTTGCGTTGAGGACGTGCAACACTGCAAAGATGTAGCTGAAAGGCCAGAGCACCTTGAGAAACCTGTAGGCGCCCAGGCATGTGAAGTCGCGGAAATGGAGAAGCGAACTGCGACGATTGAGATCGTCGGCTTCTCGGAAGAATCCGATGATTTGCTCTGCTACAGAGTCTGCGCCGTGCGTGTGGGTTCGCTGGATGAAGTCGTCAAGGAGACTTACGCCGGACGACGACGCCCCCGGACAAACAAACAGGTACACCCGACACGTGCCCGGCTTCATCGCCGACCGGAGGGCGTCCACATCCGCGGACGTGGCCTGCGCGAGGCCTGTGGGAGTGAACACGATTGCATGAACCGCTTCCACGGGAAAGGATGAGCCGGCAACGTTAGGCTCGCGCTTAATCTCGAACGTCAAAGTGCCACCGGCGTAGCGGAGAGCGTCTTCGAGGTATTCCGACTCGCCGGGAGTGGAGCCGACGACCGTCACACAGAAGGACGCGTACGACGACGGCATGTGGTTTCTAGAGTGCCTCATTCGTCAATACCCAGCCATTCATTTCAAGATGAAAAAGTAGAGCACAAGGAAAGCAATCAAGGCGACAATTCCCCAAAGGCAACCGAGTCTCATGTGACGATTCGCTTCTTCCACGCGTTTGTATGCGCTCAGAGGAGAACCTCTGCCATCAACCCAGATAACAGGGCCGCCACAACTTGGGCATGTCTTCTCCTCGGCGTGACGCATGACCTCACCAAGTCCACCAATAGATGGTCCGGTCCGGTCAATCTGTGCGAAGACTTTTCCGCATCTTTGGCATTTCTGTAGTTCGCTCATCGATATTGCCTCCCGCCCAACGGTGCCGTGCAGACCGAGTTGAGACTCCGCCGGCAGAGATTCAACACCGCTGAAACTCGTTGGGTGTTCTCGTGGTCCATGAATTTTGGATATTCAGCCAGATAACAAACGAGGAACTTAGGCATTCAACATAAGGGTATCTTGAAAAATAGATGAGTGACGAGCACAATGATAGCAAAAATATCGGCTAGAGCAATTTAAGTTTCGGTTTTCCTCTTTTTCTGCAATGTTTCGTTTAACCGCGGAGTCGCAGAGATCGCAGAGGAGTATTTAGAATGGGAAAATCTCTGCGTCCTCCGTGTCTCTGCGGTTTGTGGCGTTTATGGCCTGTCGGCCCACGAAGGGCGCATCCAGTCTTTGTTTTCGGGATACCAGCCGCTGGGAGACCACATGTGGGCGACTTCCGACCGATGTCCCATCCATGTCATTTTGCTCAGCGGCGTGTCGATGGTCTCGCCCTTCTTTTTGCCCGTAACTTCCACGCCGTCGTGGTAGAGGATGCCGTGGACGCCTTCGGAGCGCGTGCCTTCGGCGATGTACTGGACGTAGAGCACCCAGCCTTTGTCTTTGTAGGCGCGCGCGTGTTTCGGCTCGGGGTCGGGGTACTTGTAGGCAGGTGTGTCGGAGTCGTCGTTGGTTTTGCAGCCCGCGAAGGCGGTCGCGCAGGCGAGCAACAGAAGCGCTGCGAGTGTTATGGATTTTCTCATGGTATCCCCCGTAAAAAAATTCGATTAGAGCAGTTTAAGTTTCGGTTTTCCTCTTTTTCTGCGATATTCCGTTTTGACCGCAGGGCCGCCTTAGGCGGACGCCGAGAACGCAGAGGTTCCAAAACTTTTTCTATCTGCGCCCGCCACACCCCGTGGCGGGCAATCCCGCCAAAGCCGTGTCGGGCAAGTTTGTTATTGAGGCGCTCTGGCGATAAGGGCTGCTTTGTGCTGAAAGGGACACATCCCTTCGCGTTGTCTTACTCTAAATGCCTCAATCACAAGGAAAGTAATCCCTGCATGAAAGCCCTTCTCTCCGCGAAGGAGGATACCCTTCCTGTTGCCCTTATCACTAAACGCTTCAATAACAAAACAAGTAACCCCTTCATCTTGGTCCCTTTCAGGGCGCAACCACACAACACGCTTGCCCAAATCGTTAGTGAGTGCAAGCGAAGCGCCCCGGGCGTAGCCCGTAGCGAGCGGGTCTTGTAATAGGTGGCTACTCCCCACTTGGCTGCGGGCCTTGCCCGCTAGTTGACCATCGTTCCGTCGGTTTCGGTCCGCCGGGCCGGGGATAGGGCTTCGCAGGCCTTGCGACGTTGTTTGAACATGTGCATGAATCGCGTGCGCACGGCCTTGAGGGTGGAGGCGACGGCCTGTTGAGTGATTTTGAGTTGCGCTCCGATCTGCTGCTGGAGCAAGGATTCGCGGTAGTACAGCTGCATGACCTCGCGCTGGCGGTCGGTGAGGATGTCTTCGTTGTCGAGGATGAGGTTGGTGATGATGCGGCCCTCGTAGAGGCGCGGCAGGTCTTCGAAGTCGACCCGCCCACGCTCCATCGACGGCAGGAGCGTTTCGATCGTGTCGCAGATTTCCTTGCAGCGCTGCCGGATGGGGCATTGGTCGCAGTTTTCGCAGTGTTCGGGTGCCTTACTCATGGTCGCTCCACTCTTTGAACTTAACTGACAGCCTTTCTACCTTTATTCTATCACATGCCGCGTCAAAAACAAGCGACCGGTCGAAAATGTCCCGCCTATTCCAGGACCTGTATTGTGGTGCCTGCGACGATGCACAGCCTCTGGCCGACGATGCGGGCTTTGAGAGCGGAGACATTTCCCTGTTGTGTTTTCTTGTGCGAAAAGACCTCCGCACCGGTCCCGGCGTCGAGGACGAGGAGTTTGATATCTGTGATGTAGGCGGAGTTGGGTTTGCCGGAATTTACCCGGCGGCGTTCCGCGTGGCTCAAGACCAGGTAATCGCCGCAGAAGTTCAAGTTGTTGACGCTTATTGCTTTCAGGTTCTTCCTCGTCCACAGCGGTTTGCCCGTCGCGATGTCGTAGGTCTCTATGGTGTTGCGATCCTGGGCGATGCAGCACAGCAGTTCGCCTTTTACGATTATGTGGGTGGATGCGAAGCGCGTGTTGACGGAGCGCCGGGGGCGCGTGCCGCGCGTGTCGAAGAACATGACCGTGTCGCCCCGCCCGTCGAGGACGGCTATCTCGCGGTCCGCTTCCTGGGAGTGGGTTCGCCACGCCTGACCGCTGTCGGTGCGGTAGAGGACGCGCCCCTCGACTATGTCGAGCACGCAGGCGTTGTGGCTCTTGCCCTCCACGACAAGCAGCCGGTCGCCGCCGAGGCGATAATTTATCGCCTCGTTCGCCGGTATGGCGATCTCGAACTTGACCGCGCCGGTGAGGATGTCGATTACTTCGCAGGAGTTGCGGTAGTTTTGCGCCAGCAGGAGGTTAGACCCCAGTGGCGCGGCTTCCTTGTGGGCGCTCGGCTCAGAGCGCGAGGGCAGCGTCGTTATCGCGCCGGAAATCATATCCAGCGCCTGGAATTCGAATTGCGACCCGCTGCGGACGGTGAAAATTATCATCCCGCCGGAGACTTCCCTCGTGATTTTGTCGCTGTACGCGGGCGAGGTATGGAGCGATCGGAACCAGAGCGTCGCGCCGGTGTCGATGTCGATGCAGCGCACCTCGGTGCTGACGTGGCGTACCTGTACTACGAGGTTGCCTTCGCCGTTGAACCAGATTTTCGAGGGGGCGATCGAAAAATCGCCCGGCATTTTTGAGGCCGTTATGACGGTTTGTTTGACGATGCCGGTTGCATTTTCGCTATAGTCCACGGTAACCTTGTCGCCGATTTTGAGTTTGACTATGGCCCGCCAGTAGTCGCTGTTGTCTTTGATCTCGACGCCGTCGATCTTGAGAATGATGTCCAGGCGGCCGATGCCGCTGATTTTTCCGCCGGAATCCATTTTTACGCGCGGGGGCTTGTGGGCGGGGTATATCGTGAATCCCAGCCAGGCGCGGTCCGGGCCGTTGGTCCACAGGAGTTTGCCGTCGGCCAGGTCGTAACATACGAACACGCCGTTTTTGCGGGCGAGGACCCTGTCGGCCAGCGCCGCCGGCCGGGGGCCTTCGGGGGTAATCATGTCGAAATTCTTGTGGCTCCTGGCCGAGCCGGTTATGGCATCGAGGTCGATGGTGCGGACGGTTTTCATCTGCGCGCCGAGCGTTCCGGCGCCGTCGCAGTCCAACGTCTCGATTCGCGCCAGTTCCTTCGCGGCGAAGTCCGCCAGGTCGATCCCGTCCTCACCGAGCCGCGCCAGCGTCGCGCGCGCGGCCTCGAAATCGGCGCATTCCACTGCAAGCCGCTCCATCTCTATGAGTGCGCCGATGGCGTGTCGCGGGTTGCCGACGTTTTCGCACGCCGCCTTCAGCGACGCCAGCGCCATCGATTTGTTGCCGTTTTTCTCGTGCTGCGCCGCGACCTCGCTCATCGCCCGGAGAGCGGCGAGACTGTTGGGGTATTTCCGGTAGACGGCGATGTAGTCGCTGCGCCGGTCCGATCGCTGTGCCTGCGCCAGTAGTTCTTCGGCGCGCTTTTCGTGCGCGGCGTAGGGCGCGCGGCCGATTCGGGCGAGCAGCCTGCGAAGGCGTATCGTCGCGTAGTGCGCTACGGATTGCCTGATGTTTTCGTCGACGGAGACGGTCCGCTGCGGGTGCTCGAGGATGAGGCGTTGTAGGGTGTCGAGGCCGTGGTTGCGGATTTTTTCGTCGTCGGAATTTATCTCCAGATTCGCCAGGTTTGCTTCTGCGCCGGCGCGGATTTCGTCGGAGACGTCGAGTTCGATCGCGAGGCGCATGTGTCGCATTGCTTCCGCCATGTTGCCGGTTTTTTCCGACTGACCGGCCAGGCACATGCGGCAGCGGAAGATTTGCTCGGTGATAAGCGGCCGCAGCGGAGCGCCGCGATACCTGTCGGACGGGATTGCGATTTCGGCGGCCTTTTCAAAATCCGCCAGCCCTTCGACCGGATCGCCGTATGCGCAGCGCAGTTTGCCGCGCCGGAAAATATCAGGCGCGCCGGACGCGGGGCCGGTTCGGGCGCAGAGGTTGAGCAGGGCCTGCGGGTCGGCCAGCAGCGAGACGTGGACGGCGTTGGCCACGACCAGCCCCAGTTGAGTTGCCAGCAGGTTGCCGGGCTTGAGATTGCGGTCGTGCCAGTTGAAGACCTTGTGGAGTTCCTTCGTTGCGAAATCGTACATTACCAACGCTTGGGTCGTCGGGATGTAGATGGCCGACTCGGTAATCGCCGGTCGTCCCATCGGTACAAGGTTTACTTTATTCTCGTCTGTGCCGTCGGTATCCTGCAGGTCGCAGTTCATGACCTCCTTGCCGGTGTCGATGTCGACCGCGCGCAGGCGGGGAGGTTGCACGCTCTTCGGGTCGCGCCGTTGCGCGGGTCTGTTGAAAGCGGGTTCATGGCGGTAGCGGTCGTCGATGTAGTACAGCAGCCCGTCGCGTACGCCGACGATGTAGAGTATCTCACCGCGTACTTTGTCCTCGCGCAATATCGACCACAGCGTGTGGCCCGTTTCGGCGTCGAGACAGAGCAGCGTTTTGGAGTCGCGGGGGGCGTAGACGAATTTCCCGTCGTGCAGGATCGGTCGGGTCGCGCACCACACGCGCGGATTGCCGCGGTCGCCGCGCCGCAGACGCGGGGAGTAGTGTTGATGGTAGCGCACGCCCCACTTGATGGAGCGGCTGAAGAGGTCCACTGCAACGACAGCCCCGCCCGAAGTCGCCACTATCGCGGTATCGTCCTGTATGGTTATGATGTCGGAGATTAACGGCTCGTAGGCTCTGGGTGCGAAGCCGATTTTGTTGACCATCTCGCAGCGCCATTTTAGACGGCCGGTTTTTGCGTCGGCGCACACCAGCGAGAGCGGCATGTCGCCGGCCATGTTTTTCGATACGACGAAGAGCGCCTCGCCGTCGCGCACCACCACGTCGCCGCAGACGCTTTCGACGCCCCGCTCCAGCCCCGTCTGTTCGTGGCTGTTCCACAGCACCTTGCCGGTGCGCGCGTCGAGGGCGTAGAGGTGCTTGATGACCAGTGAGAGGACGTTGCCCTCGGTCGGGCGCGCCGCGTAGACTATGCCGTCGGCCACGGAGCACGTTTCTATCGTCGGCGGGTATTGGGAACTGAGATAACGGGGCCTTTGGGGGGGATTGAACTTGAACACCCGCGAGCCGTCGAAGGCGTCGTAGGCCAGCAGCGCCCGGCCGGTGTTTACGTAGACGGTGTCCTGCCAGCATACCGGTACGCCCGAGACCATGTGGGAGAATTGGGAAATCCTGACCCCCGAATCGAATATGGAGAACATCCGGTCGTCGTTAGCCAGGTAATCGGTCCACACCGTTTCGCCGGGCAGGCCCGAAGGCCCGGGCATGAGCATGTCGCGGGCGGCGTTGCCGCCGAGGATTGCGTGGTCGGTTGCCGTTGCGTCGGTGCGCGTTGCCGGTACGTTTTGCGCCGCTTCCAGGGCCTCGTCAAGGACCTGGGATAGCGCGAGAGTTTTGGTGCGTATCGACACCTTTTCGTCCTTGAGGCCTTTGGCGTTGACGATCGCCGCGATCACGCCGATCTCGTCGCCGCGGCCCATAGCCGCCAGTACCGAGGCGTTTTTGGCCGCCAGCGCGGCGATTGCGGAGCGGCTCTCGGCGGTCTTGCAGGAATACGCCAGTCGCGTTCTGAGCGCAAGCCCGTAGTGCCGAGCGGCGAGTGCGTAGACGCCGCTCTCGGCGGCGATGTCGGCGACGAAGGTGCGGGCCTTGAGGCCGCTTTCGCACAGGGGATAGCGCTGTGCGAGGTCGAGCATCAGCGTCAGGTTACTGTTGGCGAGGGCCTTGTCGAAGAGTTTTTCGGCCTTGTACTCGTAGGAGACGAGGTACTTTTCGCGGATGTCCTCGCCAAGCCCCACGAGCCTTTCGAAGCAGAAATCCGTTACGGGCACGAACCGCTCGGTGCGGCTGATCTCATCGCGGTCCCGCGCGGCCATCGCGCCCGACTCCCTGAGCGCCGCCTCGATGGTGTCCTGGTAGAGGAGCGCCGCTTTTTGCAGCGCGCCTTCGGCCTCGGCGTGCCGCGCCTTTGCGAGCAGTTTGGCCGTTTCCTTGCCGGCATGGAATTCCGCAGCGCTCGTAATCAATTCTTCGCCGCCGTAGTCGGCCCGGCCCAGCGGCATGGCGAGACAAAAACACGCCAGGAGCGCGATCAGAAAGGGCCTGTATGAAGGGATTGCCGGTTTCGTCGCCGAAACGCCCGGGCGATAAAAGCGAGGAGCCGGAGTTGTGTTTGTGTTTTTGTGTGGCATATCGGATTCCGAAATTCGTAAAAAAACCGCGAAATAACTTTCGCTTTATACGATTATACACCTTGCCCTGTTGGTGTAAATAGCCAATAGTGTGTTGCAGTTTGCGCGCGCCTGGCATACAATTGCGCCATGCATAAACTTCCCGATAGGAAACCCGCGACGCTTGATTTCCCCGCGCGGAAATTCCCGCTGGGTGAGTGCACACTGGTGATGGGTATCCTCAACGTTACGCCGGATTCGTTCTCCGACGGCGGCGAGTTTTTCGACACCGACGCCGCGGTCAGGCACGGCCTCGAGATGATAGAACAGGGCGCCGACATCGTCGACGTCGGCGGCGAGTCGTCGCGGCCCTTCGCCGAGCCGGTCGCCGAGGACGAAGAACTCCGCCGCGTGATGCCCGTCGTCGAGGAACTCGTCGCGCGCACCGACACGCCGATCTCGATCGACACCCGCAAATCCGTCGTCGCGCGGGCGGCGGTGCTCGGCGGCGCGGCGATGATCAACGACATCTCCGGCGGCAGGCACGGCACCATCGAGGTCGCCGCGCAGACCGGCGTGCCGATAGTGTTGATGCACATGGCCGGTACGCCGCGGAC
>JAUWEX010000158.1 GCA_030607235.1 Planctomycetota bacterium
GAGCATCTCGACCTCCTCGGCGGGGGTAATCGGTTGGGCGGGCGCGTACTGCGGATAGCCGTAAGCCGCTCCGTATCCGAAGCCCATTCCCCAGCCGCGGCCCCTGCCAAAACCTCGGCCAAAACCGCGTCCGAAGCCGCGACCCATTCCCGCACCGAAACCCGGGTTCGAAAAACCGGGAACGTTGTAACCCGCGCAGAATCCGGCTGCGCGCCCCGTCATCGGTCCCATCCCTGCGGGACCGGTTCTGTCACCTCTTGGCATAATAAGCCTCCTTAGTAAGATGTTAAATCATTGTCCCTGTCCGCCGCGACCGCGTCCGCCCCTGCCGCGTCCAGACATGCGACCGGCTCCGCGCCCTGAGCGGCGCCCAAAAAATCGTCTCCAAAAACCTCGCGGCGCCTCGGGACTCTCAGTCCCCGGGGCCTCGTTGCCCGCGCAATATCCCGCCGCGCGGCCTGTTTGGGATCCCTTTCCTTCAGGACCCGTTCCGTCGCCTCTCGGCATGATAGCACCTCCTAACAAAAAGAAAAAATGTTTACCTTCCGCCGCAAAAACCGCGACCGCGTCCGCGACGGGGCCTTCCGGCCGGCATCGCCGGCACGCCGGGCGACTGCGGCAAATCCCGCCAGCACCTGCCGTGCCGCCACGCCCACTGCCGCGGCGCGACCTGCTCCACAGGCCCACCTTGCAGCATGATCGCCATGCCCTCGACGAGAGCGCGCGCGACGACCGCGCGGCCTTTCTCAAGGATTCGGCTGACCGTCGGACGAGACACGCCGAGATGCTCGGCGACCTGCTCCTGGCTGAGGCCCTCAAGGTCCGCCAGGCGTATCGCCTCGTAGCAATCGAGCGGCAAAACGACCGTCTCTATCTCCGAGGCCCTGACGCCGGCGGGCTTGAACAGCCGCGCACCGGGCTGGCAGGTTACTTTTCTGTTTTTAGGTGTTCTTGACATGGCTTTTCTTTTATGAACATATGTTCATTATATCACGTAAAGAAATTTTGTCAAGTGAATTAGAAAAAAACATACGCACCCGCCTGAATTTGCCGATAAAGGGAATGCCTCAACTGCTCCAACGTTAATCAAGGAGTGATTCTATGGGAAAGAAATTCTGTTTGTTGCTGACGTTCGGCGCTCTCGTCGTCGCTTTTGTCATATCGCTGGTCTTTACCCCTTCGGCGTGGGGTATCAACTAATCAAGACGATTGCTTCGCGCCGGCATCATGCCGATCGTCGATTCTCCGCGGGAAATCCAGTTCAACGAATCAACCGCCTAGTCTTTGATCCGCAGCGTAATTTCCTGTGCGGCGTGGTCGGAGAGCATAAAGTAATGCAGCCGATATTTGCTCACGACCAGGCATTCGTTGACAAAGGTATGGTCGAGCGCCCACATCGGAAACGGCATCGGCCAAGAGTATCCGAAACCCCGTCCCGCAGCCTCGTGGGCGGATTTCAGACGCTGCCGGATTTTTTCGACGTAGAGCGAATTGCGCGGCGTGTTAAAGTCGCCGCTGACTATCAACGGAATATCTTTCGGCGACGCGTCGATCGCATCCAGAAGACGCTGGTAGATCGCCTCGCTGTCCCGATATGACACCGCCGAGAGGTGCGGCAGGATCACGTTGAGGCGCCTTCCGTGCACTTCGAGTTCGGCGCAAACCACGTCCAGCCCTTCCGAAACCTCGACGCTGTGTTTGTTAATTTTGCCGCGGACGAGGATGATAAAGTCTCCATCGCCGGTGTCGTCGGTAATCTCGTAGTCGGGAAAATTTTCCTTCCAGAAACCCGGTCTGTCGGAATAATCCTCGCCGATAGCCTCAATGATGAAAATGATATCGGCGTCGCGGGCTTTTATCTCGCGCAGGACTTCGTCCCAGCCGAGAATCCCGTGAAAGACGTTCCACGAAAACACTACGATCGTTTCCCCCTCCGCTTCGACCGGCGGATTTTGCGGCTGGTACTCGGAAACGGCGAAGGCCGCCAGTCCCGCCATCAGCGGCAAGTAAAGCAGCGCGACCCAGCGGCGTTTTTTGCGCGCCATAACGGAAATCGCTCCAAAAATCCCCAACACGGCCAGCATGAACACCGGCGCGTAGAAGGCCAGCCGCCCGACAGGATAGCGGTCGCGCACCGTCAGCCGCACCGCGATGCAGGCGCAGGCGTACAGCAGATAAATTTCCGGAAGGACGTTCAAAGCGAATTTTATCGTTCTTCGCACTGCGATTAACCTTTCGTCGTTCGTTTTCGCTAAATCTGTATCGGTATTTTTAACGCTCAAATGCGGTTTTTGGTGCGGCTGATTTTTTGCTTGAACAAATCCCCCGCGCAAATAGAATTACGGAAAACCTACAAGGAGAAAACCGTGAGCGAGATTAAAATCGAAAAGGCGACACCCGAAAAACTGCGCGATTTGGGCGTGGACAACTGGTCGCCGTGGGAGTGCGAGCCGTCCACGTTCGACTGGCACTACGACGACCGCGAGACCTTTTACGTGAAGGAAGGCGACGTGAGCGTCAGGTACGGCGGCGGCGAGGTGCGTTTCGGCGCAGGCGATATCGTCGTGTTCCCCAAAGGCATGGACTGCACCTGGACCGTGCGCCAGACCATCCGCAAGGTCTACAAGATGGGTTAAGCCGCGCGGTTATTGGGATTTCGCCTGTTCAGAAAGAAATCACATCGTGAATCCGCGCACAAGATTTGTTAGTAAAGGCGAGCGAAGCGCTCTGTGCCGAAGGCACAGCTGCGAGCGGCGGACAACGTCCGCAGGAAAACGATTTTCCACCTACTCCGAAACTCGCTCCTTGTTTTTCACCTTACGGTGAAAAAACGCAGTCGCTTCACTTTTCGCCAGTGAGTAAAAGCGTCGTGCTTCTGTCGCCGAAGGACGACAAACAGCGAGTCCGCCTCAGATGGATTGCCTGGCTCCCGCGGCGCAGGAAAAACATTTTTCCGGAAAGTCTGCGGCAAAACGCGCGGCGGCCTTCGGACCGGTGCAGTGGCAGGCGGCAATGCGCTCAACGCCGATTTGTTTCAGGTACTCTATCGTCCTGTCAAGTCGCTCCGCCGAGGCCCCGACAAGATGCGTCCCGCCCATCACCGCGTGGATGTGCTTCTCGCCGGTAAAGCGGCGGATGTATTGCAGCGTGTTCACCGGCCCCGCGTGCGCGCAGCCCAGCAGCACGATCGTCCCGCGCGGCGAGTCGAAAAACATCGCCTGATCGTCGGGCAGCGTGTCGGGTATCCGGCAGTCCTCGTCCACAAAAAACGCCCCGCCGGTGTCCTCGAAATCCGTCACGCGCGGTATCTCGCCGGTAAGCCACAGGCCCGGAAAAACCTCCGTCGGCCCCTTCGTCAGGACGGCCTGCTTCAATGCGGCGGCAAACTTCGGATCATCCGACTGCGGTATCCCCGCGTAATAAGCCGTGCCGTTTGGCCCGCGGGAATACTTCGGCGCGAAGGCGGCGGGGTGAGCGTAAAGGCGAGCGCGGTCGTTTACGCGGAAAAAATCCGGCAGGCCACCCGTGTGATCGTAGTGGCCGTGGCTAAGCGCGACCGCATCGGCGGAGGCAAGATCGACATTCAGCCGCCGCGCGTTGTGCAGCAGCGCCGCGCCCTGTCCGGTGTCGAACAGCACCCGCCGCGAGCCGGCCTCGATCCAGAACGCCAGGCCCCATTCCTCCAGCAGCCCCGGCGCTCCGGCGCGGTTTTCCACCACCGTCGTGATTCTGATAACTTGCTTATCCATCGTAATTTTCAATCGGTAACGCGAATCCGTCGGACGATAACGGGTTCGCTGTGACGGCGTTTGCGGCCGATAGCGCAGGCCGACGCGCCGCTCGCCCAGAAGACGGCAACCATAACCAAAAAGGTCGTCAAATTGATTTGATCGGTGAAATACCACCACACAAAAACCCCACTAATGAGCAAAAAGACACCCAAAAAGAAAGCGAAAGCATACGGCCCCCATTTTTTCATCCCCGCTACATTCATCGACAGGGGCCGATACGGATCGGGGATTGTAAATTCGCCGAATCGCTCCATATTAAGCGGATCGGCGACAATATCGCCGGCAGATCCAGCACGCCTAAATCGCAAATCGGAAATCTCCTTCGCAGTAAAATCCTTCAGCGCTATATATTTTGTCCCGATCGAAATCTCCTCTCTAATACCATTTCTTGCAAACAGGGCCTTCATTGTTATCGTCTCCTCCCGCAAGGCTTCCAGCAGGTTCTCCGAGGCGAGTCCCACAAGAAGTTCGCAGAAATCGGATTTACTCAATGAGATGGGTTCTGGCTCGGAACGCCGCTCAAACGCGACCTGGGCGGAGAAAAGAATCTCGGCGTTGCGCACCGAGCCGAGAAGCGCGCGAAATGAGATTTCGCCTT
>JAUWEX010000342.1 GCA_030607235.1 Planctomycetota bacterium
GGCGGGCAAGCTCAAAAACAGGACGTCGGACTTTTCCGACGAATTCGGAGGCGGTCTTGTGGGATATAAAGGCAAGACCCTCAAGGTAATGTTCGGCGAATTGATAGAAATGATGGGCGGCCAATGACGAGACACATTTTATATTTATATACGACTTTGCTGGTCGCGGCGCTGCTGGCCGTTTCCTCCGCTTATGCGGCGGATCATAAACCGGACGTGATTCATCTCAAGGACGGCTCAACGATTACCGGCGGCCGCGTAATCGAAGAATCCCCCGTTGAAATCAAATACCAGATGCTCGACGAATACGGCTCGATTTCCGAGATCGCGGTTTCAGACATCGACCTCATCGAATACTTCGACCCGCCCAACGAATACAGCCAGGCGATCGGCCTGTTGAGCAGAGGGGATCACAAAAACGCTTACAGGCTGTTTGAGGTCGCGCTGAAGAATTACGATCCCGAGGAGTATCGTGAGTGGGTTCCGATGCTGTGCCTTTACAATATGGCGAACACAAAAAAGGTGCAGGGCATGCTCGATGCGGACCCGAAGATACTCGGAGAGGCGGCGGAATTATACGGGCGGCTCGCCGCGCAGTATCCTAATGAGCGTCTCATCCACAAGGCCATTTACCTTCGAGGCGTTTGCGAGACGGCGATGGCGCAGTATGCGGAAAATGCGGAAGACGCCGACAAGCATCGCACGGAGGCGATACAAACGTTCGAAGCCCTCGAAAAATCCGCGGCGGAACTGCTCAAGGATCCGGCACACGAGACGGCGCGAATAGGGTGGACATTGCGCGCCGCTATCGGGGCGCAACGAATCAAGATCCATTCGGCCGGAGCAAAGGATTTGCGAAAACTTGCGGCCGAATTCGACGTTCTGGCCAAAAAGGCCCCCAAGGGCAAAGAGGTGGAATACGAGGCGTTGTCGGAGCGGGTGAGTTGTAACTTCGCTCTCGCGGCGGCCGAAGGAAAGGGATGGGACGAGGCGGAAAAGGCCGCACGCGCGCTCATCGAACAGATAGCCGCTGCGAAAAAAGTATCCGCAAACGACAAGGCCGTGCTGATAACGCGGCTCTATCTGCTGATCGGCGATTACTGCATGAAAAGGGCGGAGGGGATTTCCAAGACCGACCCGCTTCGCAGGGAGGTTCTCCTGAAGGCCGCCGGGGCTTATCTGCGGCCGCCGTTACTGTATTTTGCGAACGAACAGACCGCGCCGGAACAGGCCAGGGCACTGTTTTCCGGTGCGCAGGCCTTGATACGGCTCGGGGATACGGCCAACGCGTACCGGATGTTGCGGACGCTCAGGGCGCGGTATTCCAACAGCGAAATCTGGAAAAAAAGAATAGAAGCACTGCTCAAGACGATCGTTTAATGAATTATCTTGCATGCGCTTTAATCGTGTCGCATACTATGGCGCACGGCCCAACAAACAGGAGTGTTTTATGAATTCAAAGACCTTATATCTGACAATGATTGCGGTTTTAGTAATCTGCGGACTGTTTTTGTGCAACGGCGCGTGGGCCGCGAACGAAGGAGCCGAAAACGAAGCGATAGATACCGGCGGCGGCTCGGCGGGAGTGGCCATCAACATCGTCATACTGTCTCTGCTGGGGCTGGTGTGCCTGACACTGATAGGGATGGTCATCTGGTGCTTTCTGTCGATCAACGAGGCGACGATCATGCCCCCGGAAACACTGAAGCGGATGGGAAACCTGCTGACCAACAAGGCTTTTGACGACCTGAACGATTTCTGTCTGACGACTCCGACGCACCTGACGAAAATAGTCGCGGCGGGCCTGGACAGGGTAATGGCCAAAGATGATTTCGAGCGCGTGGCGACGACTATCACGGAAACGGCGGAAGAAGAGGGCATCAAACTGGATCAGCGCGTGAGTTGGCTGAACCTCATCGGCACGGTTGCGCCGATGATGGGGCTTTTGGGCACGGTCGTAGGCATGCTGGTGGCGTTCAACGTAATCGCCAACGAGATCAACCCGCAACCCAGCGATCTGGCGGGCGGAATCAGCGGCGCGCTCTGGACGACCGTAACGGGGCTGATGATCGCCATACCTGCGACGGGATTTTTCTTCTTTTTCCGGAACCGCGTCAACATGCTGGTTATCGAGATG
>JAUWEX010000103.1 GCA_030607235.1 Planctomycetota bacterium
TCGAGCAGCGCGACTACGACGCTGAGGAACACCGCGACGAGGAGTTTGGCGCGCGGGTCCATCCGATGCAAAAACGATTTTCCTTCGGCGAAAATTTCATCGGGATACATCTTGCGAGTTGTCCTTTTTGCGCCTGCCTAAGAAGTACATCGCGATGCCGGTCAGCCCCACGATCCAGCCCAGCCCGCCGAGTATGTCGCGCAGGCGGATATCTTCCTCCTCGATATCGCCGAATTTCGTGCGTTTTTCGGAAGACGGCTTTTTTGAAGACGGCCCGGAAGTCGGCTCTTCGAACATGGTCAGTTCATCGGCGTAAATAATAAAGGGCTTCGAGACGTGACCGTTGCCGGCGTTGACGACTATTTCGAGATCGACCCGCTCCGAGGGAACGAAGGCGCACACTCCCTCATCGTCGGTCTTGCCTTCGAAGATTACCCTGCCGTCGGGCGCCCTGGCGGTAACTTTGCCGCCCCGTACCGCGACAGAGCCGGAGCCGCTGTACTTCGACCGCACGACGATTTGCCCGTCGCTGATTTCGGCGAAGACACGCACCCCGTGAGCGTAGGCCGCCGCGGCAAAGACAAAACCCGCAACCAGCGCCAGGATTATCGATCGGCACTTCATTTTTCGAGCCTCAAAATCTCGGGTTTGACTTTGCGCAGGAATGCGACACACGCCACGCAGACGAATCCCTCGACCAACATCAAAATGCTGTGGGCGAGCAACTCCCAGCCGGCAGGCGCGATATAATCCTGCGAACTGGCTACGAGCGCGATCGCAACAAGGATCGCGCCGCCGAGTATCGCCAGCGCACCAGCGAGGAACCCGCCGACGGTTGCCTGCCCCCCGCCTTTGCGAATCATCGGGCCGAACAGCAGTCCCACGGCAACCGCGGGCGCGGCCATGCAAAACGTATTCACACCCAGCGTCGTCAGGCCGCCGAACTGAAAAAAGACCGCCTGAAGCACCAGCGCCACGAGTATCGCCGGGAAGGCCCGCCAGCACAATATCAGTCCCGCCAGACCGCCGCCCACAAGATGCACGCAGGTCGGGCCGACCGGCAGGTTTACCAGCGAAATAACGAAAAACGTCGCAGACAAAATCCCCACGCGCGGGATATCTTCGTTGCGCATTTTCGCCAGCCCCACAGCCGCACCCGCAACGGAAAGGGCGGCTCCGCCTATCAGCACCGGGGCGGAAAGTATGCCTTCGCCGATGTGCATGTTAGTTCATTTCATAGGTTTTGACCCAGTAGACCGCGCCTAACTCGACGTCCTTGTCTTCGCCGTCGTGTTTCATTTTGTAATCCGCGGTGTTCAGTGCGGCGAATGCCCACCAGCCTGCGCGAGGCATGGCGTAGCAGAACACGCCGTTGCCGTCGGCCTTGATGACCTGCGTGATGTGCGCTTCGGTCGGCGCTTTGAGTTTGGGCTGGCCGGGTTGGTTGTAGTACTCGACTTCGATCTCGGCGTAGGGTACGGGCTTGCCGTCGAGTTTGACAATGCCGCGGAAGACGTTGCCCGCCCAAAGTCCGTAAGGCCGCACGAGCGGAACGATCTCGGTCTTGAGGCCCAGTTCGGCGTCCCAGCCCTCTTCGAAGCCGTAGGCGTTAACGCAGACCTTGGTATAATGGATGATGTAGCAGTCTTCGCAAGGTTCCCAGTAGGGCTTTGGCTCGACGAAGAAAACGTGGTCGCCGGGTTTGGAGATTTTGTATTCGGTCTTCCAGGTCTTAAATTTGCCCTGTTTGATTTCCTTGAGCGTGCCCAGAAGGTCGACAGGTTTGTCGACGTTGCCGCCGATGACCACGCCGAATTTCTCCGGCTTCTCCATGTTCATCAATCCGCCTTCCATGGGGTGGTTGAAGAGCAGGTCGAGCGCAACCGTTTTCCCGCCCGACGATGTAACCACGTCGGTGTCGGGGATGAGGGACTGAAAATGCGCCACGACCGGGATAGCGGCGGCGGCGAGGGCGATGACAACAAGGATTCCGATAACAAAAGTCTTGTTCATGATTTGTCTCCATAATTAGTAACACGGTTTCGCAGTACGTAACACCGAATTAAAGCACATCCGGGCGGGACTGTCAACAACACAGCAAGATTGCAAGTTTCGCCAGTGGGTGGAAGTGTCCGGCCTCTTTTTGCCGTCAGGCAAAAAGCAGAGCGCGGGTTTTGGAATGAGTGGCCACTCCCCGCCTGGGTGCAGGGCCATCCTGCGAAATCACATCGCAAATCCACGCACAAGATTTGTCAGTAAACGCCAACGACGCGCTTCTGTCGCCGAATGGTGACAGACAGCGAGCGAGTCTTGGAGTGTGCGCTTGCTTCTCGTTTGGGTGCAGGCTCAGCCTGCCCGCCCGCCAGCCTTGTCATATGGCGGCGCGGCGTGTAGAATCCGGCAAATTCACCGGTAACCGATTTTCATTTAACGCAAAACGGAGAGCGAGATTGACTAAAACCGACCCCGCGCGTACTCACGCCCAACCGTTGCCGCGCCTGGCGATCGTCGCCCTGCTGGCGGGCAGCGTCATCATGCAGGCACTCTCGTTTCATCCGGTCGTCGCGTGGCCGCTGGCGTGGATTGCGCTGGTGCCGTGGATGGTCGCTCTGGTCGGGATGCGCACACACAAGGCGCTGTTCTGGTCGATGGCGGTGGGTTTCGGCTTTTTCTTCTTTGGGGCGTTCTGGCTGTCGGAGGTCCACTGGGGCGCGCTGGTTTGCGCGG
This sequence comes from Planctomycetota bacterium, assembly GCA_030607235.1. Classification (GTDB taxonomy): domain Bacteria; phylum Planctomycetota; class B129-G9; order B129-G9; family B129-G9; genus JAUWEX01. Next base: position 2,728 of record JAUWEX010000103.1, read on the forward strand.
CGCTGGGCGAGGGCGCGCTCTACGCCGTCTTCGGCGCGGCGCTGTGCCTGGTGGTCCGCAAACTGCGTCTGCCGCTGACGGTCGCGCTGCCGGTAGTGTGGGTGGCGATGGAGTTTTTGCGCAACTTCGCGCTGTCGGGTTTTCCGTGGCTGTTTTTGGGACACACGCAGTTCGGCCTGTTGTGGCTGATTCAGATCTCCGACGTTACCGGCGCGTACGGCGTATCGTTCATCGTTGCGGCGGTCAACGGGCTGGTCGCCGACGTCGTCCTTTATAAATTGCGCCGCTCGCCGGCCAGATTATCGACGAAAAAACTGTGCGCGGCGGGTGCGGCCGTCGTGTGCGTGCTCGCGGGGGTCTGCATTTACGGCGCGATTCGCATCCGCGAGGTACGCGACGAGATGCGGCCCGGCCCGCGAATACTGCTCGTGCAGCCAACCCTCGAACAGGCGATCCAGAGCGATCGCGCGAGGCAGCAGATGCCGCTCGATGTGTGTCGTGACCTGACCGCCGAGAAAAAAAACGACCCTCAGGCGAAAAAACCCGACATGGTCGTCTGGCCCGAGACCATGCTGCCGCCGCGCTGGCACGTGGATCCCGACGACCCGCAGAAAGGCGAGGAGTTCGTAGAGGACGCCCTGGGATATTCCCTGATAATTAAAAACCGCTCGTTTACCCGAAAACAGGTGATCGAAATTATCACCAACATGGCGGGGTGTCCGCTGTTTGCCGGCGGCGTGCACGTCAACCACACGCCCTGCGACATCGCCTGGTGGAACCCCCGCGACGGGAAATTCCACGACATCCACCTCCCATACACCGAAAAGCGCAACAGCATCTACTTCATCGACAAGACCGGCCGCCAGACGGGCCGCTACGACAAGATACACCTCGTGCCGTACGGCGAGTACATCGCACTAAAAGACGTTTTCCCGTTTTTACCGGATATGATTGGGCATTTCGCCGGTTTCGTGCGCGAACTCGAACCCGGCGAGCCGGACCAGCAGATCGTTTTCGAGATCACCCTGCGCGACGGCTCGGAGACCTTCACGTTCTGCGCGCCAATCTGCTACGAGATCGTCTTCGCGGACCTCGTGGCGGGGATGGTCAGCGACGGCGAAGAAAAAAAGGTGCAGTTTATCGTCAACGTATCAAACGACGGCTGGTTTCACGAGAGCGCGGAGTTGGAACAGACCACGGTGATTGCGGCGTTCCGCGCGGTGGAAAACCGCGTAGGCGTGGTACGCGCGACCAACACCGGCATCTCAGGCTTTATCAAACCCGACGGCTCGTTTTCGTGGCGCAAGGACTTCCTGCACAACTCGCTGGGGCAAAACAAGTCCATCAAGGGCGTGATCCAGCGCAAGGTCGTCGTCAGCGACATCCACACGATTTACTCGCGGTTCGGGGACGTATTCGCGGGGGCGGTCAGCGGGATTGCGACGGCGCTTCTGATATGCGGGTTTGTGCGCGGGATCGCGGCAAAGAGGCGCGAGAAAAAATCGACGGCGTAACGCGGCCCGCCCGCGATAAGGCGACTACGGCCGCGTCTGCGTGAGGATGACTCCGGCGATGTGGGCGTCGGCACGGCGCAGCGCTTCGCAGGCGCGCTCCACCGCGTCGCGATGCACGGTTCCGGCCCTGACGACCAGGATAACCCCGTCGGCCCGGGCACCGATAACGAGCGGGTCGGTCGTCGAGAGCACCGGCGGGCAGTCGATGAAAACGAAATCGTATTCACTCCGAACCCGCTTGAGCAGCGCCTCCATTGCTTTGCTTTCCAGCAACTCGGTCGCGCCGGAACGCCCCACAAGCGCGGGCAGAACGGTCAGGTTGTCGGCCTCGGAATAGACCAGCGCCTCCTCCGGCGCGCACCTTCCCGCGAGCACGTCTTCAAGGCCGCACTCGAAATCGAACCTGATCCGCCTGTGTACGCTGGGCCGCCGCAGGTCGCAGTCCACCAGCAAAACCCTGCGCCCTTCGCACTGCGCGGTGAAACGCGCGACGTTTATGGCGCTGTGGGTCTTGCCTTCGTTGTGGTTGCAACTGGTGAAAACGAATATGCTGATTTTGTCCGTCGCAGCGAGGTCGCAGATGTTGTCGCTCAGTTCGCGGAATCGCCTGCCGAGTTTGCCGGAGCGAGAAAAAGCGCACTCTCCTACAAAGTCGAATTTTTTTACGCGCCTTATCTTGGGGGCCGGCTGCGGCTGCGAACTCGGCTGAACCGGTCTCTCGAGCACGGCGGTCGCCGCCGGTTTTTCGCCGCTCGGTTCCTTGTCGGGCGCGGGCGGCGGCGCGGCGCTCTCCGCCGAAGATTTGCGCAGCCTGCCGATGGCGTGTTCGACGATGCCGCTCAACCGGTCGAGATTTTCGTTGCGAATGGGATCACTCATCGGCCGCCCCCTTTTGCTGCGGGGCATCGGTTTCGGCGTCCGATTCAAAAACGGGCAGGATGCTGGTGCTGTTCACGGGTGCGGAGTCGGCCCGTTTTTCGGTTTCGTCCCGCTCGGGCGCGAGGGTTATCTCCGGCGACAACAGCGCGGCGTCGCGATCTTCGGCGACCGGACGCTCCTGCGTCGCGGTGGGCGCCTGACCGGATGCACGCGTCTTTCCGTCGTGCGCAAACGCGACGACCAGCCCTGCGGCCATCACCAGCGCGGCACATCCGACCAGCACCGAAC
>JAUWEX010000234.1 GCA_030607235.1 Planctomycetota bacterium
CATCGCACGGCAGTTGCGGATCGTGTCGGGCTTGAGATATTCGGCCAGCATCCTGAAATCGACTCCGCCAAAGGCGATAGGCTGGTGGTCGCGTTTGTCCTTCATGCCGTGAAGGTGCACCCCGACCAGCCTGTCGCCGTAGCACTCGAGCCAGTCGCGGTGTTTGCCCATGCCGAGCAGTTCCTGAACCTGCGCGTGGCCCACATCGTGCCAGTAGCCGAAGTTTCCGCTGGAGAGTCTTTCCAGCATCACGCCGAGTTCGTCGAGCGAGGGAATTTCGTAGTAGTGATAGCGCGACTCAAGCCCCAGGACGATTTCCGGCGCGACTTCGGCAACCTCGGCGAGGCTTTTGAGCGCGGCCTCGAAATACGGGCCGATGCCTTCGGCGCGGCGTCGGCGCATTTTCGCCACAAAATCGCGGGCGGTCTCGTCGAGGCCCTGCGAGCGGATCATATCGGCGAGGGCGTCCTGTTCGTCGAGCATCTCCTGCACCCAGACCCCGCCCATGCAGCCCGCGTGAATCACCACGGCGCGGCCGCCCATCGCACGGCAGTTGCGGATCGTGTCGGCGAGACATCGCATGCCGAGATTTCGGCGGGTCTCGTCGGGATAACCGATAAAGTCCCCGCGGTTGTTTTTGGGATCGTTGGATAGTTCGCTGGCGACGTTGTGGGCGCTGGCGATTTCTATGCCCAGTTCGCGCCGCGCCTTTTGAACTTCGTCGAGATCGAAAGGCAGGCACGAGACACCGATCTCGAAACTGCGGTAGCCTAACTCCATCGCCGTCTCGAACAGGTCGCGCAGGCACTCGACCCCGGGCGGAACCCAGCATGTGGATATCGATATCACGTTGTTTTTCCTTAATTTCAGCGTTATAAAACGGCTATCATAAACCCGACGGCGATGCTGTCAAGCGACTTTGCCGGAGAGCCGAACTTGACAGCCAGGCGAACCCTGCATACAATTCCGGTTCTATTGACAGATTTTTAATTTTTTTCGGAGCCCAAAATGGGGGTCGCCAAGAGAATCGCCGCACTGATGAGGGAGTTCGACTGGATTACCAAGCCGTTTACCGAGGGAGGCGGCACGGGTGTAGTCGACCTGTCGACCTCGGCGACTTCGCGCAAGCCACCGGAAAAGGTCCACAAGGCCTTTTTGGATGCAACCCGCAACGTAGGCCCGGGTTCGCACCGCTACATGACGAACGCGGGTTACATGAAGGCACGCGACGCTGTCTCGCGGCATCTCGCCCAGAGCGCCGGTATCGAAGTGCCGCCGGAATTGGTCATCATGTCGTACGGCGCTTCCGGCGGGCTGAACGTAACGCTCAAGACCCTGCTTGACCCGACCAACGAAGTCATCATCGTCGCACCGCACCCGCTGGAATACCCGATTTTCGCCGAGAATCACGGCGGAACGCCCTTCATCGTCGGCGCCAACGATGACTTTACACTGAATCCCGGACGCATGATCGCGGCGGTGGATTTCGACACCAAGGTCGTGCTGCTGAGCAATCCGTGCGATCCGACGGGCATAGTCTACGATCGAAAATCGCTGGAGGAACTGGCCGGACTGCTCGACGAGCGCCAGAAAGAATTCGGCAAAGAGATTTACCTTGTATGGGACCGCCGTTACGCGCGCATCGTCCACAACGGCAACGAGCCGGCAAACCTGTTCGCAATTTACGACAACAGCGTGCTGGTCGGTTCGTTCTCCAAGGACCTCGGCATGGGCGGCGACCGTCTCGGTTACATAGCGATCAACCCCAAATGCGGCACCAAGGACCAGATTTTCGCAGGAATGTCGATGGTGCTGCGCACGCTGGGTTTCGTCAACTGCCCGGCGTTGACCCAGCACACCGTCATCAACATCCGGCACAATTCGCACGAGGTTCCCTCGTACAAGGAGGAATGCGCGCTGCTTTGCGACGCGCTACTGGAGATGGGCTACGAATTACAGCGACCGCAGGGTACTTATTTTGCGTTGGTCAAGGTGCCCGACGGGCGGGACGATTTCGTCGACAAACTCGCCGGGGCCAATCTACGAGTGGCCCCGGGCAAGGCCTTCGGCGCACCGGGATTTTTCCGCGTTTCTTATGCCGTCGATCGCGAGACGCTGCAAAAAGCAATCGAGATTTTCCGAAAATTCGCGCCGAAAAAATAACGCGCAAAGTAAAAAGCCTCGCCACCTAGCGAGGCTTTTTCTCTGTCTTTACGACAGGTTGTTACCCGCCCATGTTTGCGGGCGGGGGGTTCCTCTGCCTTAACCGTCGCCTGCCTGCACGATGTTATCGTTGGTCGCCTTGTCTTCGCCGTGCACCGAACAGCCAATCCGCGTACGATAGCGGCAGTCGTTGCTCAGGTAAGTTACCCAGTAGTAAACCCCTCCTGACGGACAACGGATGCTTGCGTCGATGTAGCCCTTTTCGATGAGTTCGGCCAGTATGCCGGTTGAATGCTCGTCGTGATCCAGCACGTACTGCCCCTCGGCCTGTTCGATAGTCTGTCGGTTGCGGTTGCAGACCTGGAAGTTCGCGGCCTCGCGCGAAGACAGCATATTGGGCAATGCTATGGCGCTTATCAGCACGATAATCGTTACCACCATCATGAGTTCGATCAGCGTAAAACCTTTGTTGCCGTTCACGGTTGCCTCCTTGTCGAAAATCACTTGCCGTCTTCCAGCCAGATGTGCGGGGGGCCACCGCGACCGTTACATGTAAGCGCCTTGATGTTGTGAAGTTCGGGATTGGGCATCTCCAGCAGGTAGTAAGCGCCGTCGCGCCGGTAGATGTAGGGCGCTTGGGTTGCGGGATGCTTAAAGGGTTCATCGAGGTATTTCGGAACGAGCGCGTCGAGCGAGGCGGGATATGCGCCGTTGTCCATCTTGTACCGCTCCAGCGCCTTGACCTGAAGCCACATCTGCTCCAGACACACATCCAGGTCGTTGACCATCGCCACTCGCGGCCCTTCGACGGCGGTGTGGCGGTTTGTGGGCAGCGGCGGCATGAAAAACAGCAACACGGCGATCTGGGCGGCGATGATAGCGGTCCCGCAAATCAGCAGCCACATATTGGCGCTGCGGGTCTTTTGGGGCTTGATGAGTTGGATCATGTCGCACTTGTTTTTGGTGTGCTCCGCCGCAAGATAGCGCATGTAGGCGTTGCTCTCGACGCACGCATCGCAAAAAACGTGTTCGTCCAGTTTGCAC
>JAUWEX010000249.1 GCA_030607235.1 Planctomycetota bacterium
TTGCAAACACATCCGTGAACAAACATCCAAAACAAAAATCGGTAAACGCGTACAAAAAAACTCACCGAACCGGCGGTCATGGGTTCAGTGAGTCAGGAATCTCAGTTACCCGGCCAGGACTCGAACCTGGAATAGCAGTACCAAAAACTGCGGTGTTACCGATTACACCACCGGGTAGCGCGCGCTAATTATACACGCGCATTCGCGCTTGGCAAGTCCCTGATTCCAGGCAGCGCCTGGAGGCAATAGGAAAGTAGCCGCTCATTCCAATGCCCGCTGGCTGTTGCGCCTTCGGCGCAAGGCGCGTCGCTTCCACCCACTGACAATTTGGGCAACCCTCCGATAGCAAAAACGAGAACAAAAAAATCCTCTGCGCCCTCTGCGACTTTGCGGTTCAGATGCCGATTAAATCGCGGCGATATTGACATCGCGCGCCTTTGCTGTTAAATATACACGACGATTTCGCGTAATTCCCACTCCAACAACGAAAAAAGGAGTTGTTCCATGGCGATTTCCAAGACCGTTCTCGCAAAGAGACCTCCCAACGTCCTGAAAAACTTCGGCGACCGCAACGTCGCGCTCATCAACGGCAAGGCAATCTACGACATGGCCCGCAAAGAGCGCTTCATCGTCGGCGCGTTCAACATACGCCACATGCTCAGCGTCGAAGGCATCGCCCGCGCCGCGCACGACACCGACTCGCCGGTGATCTTCGAAATCGCCAAGTCCGAGGCCGACTACTGCGACCAGCCGCCCGAGATCTTCGCCAAAGACATCGTCGACATCTGCGAAAAAGTCGGCTGTGAGGCCCCCATCGCCATCCACGCCGACCACACCACCGTCAAATCGCTCGACCCCAAAGAATTCGACTCCTCCCGCGACCTCATCGAGCGCGCCATCGCCAACGGCTACACCACCATCTCCATCGACGCCAGCCACAACCCCAACGAAGACAACCTGCGCATCACCGCCGAACTCGGCAAGATCGTCATGGCCTCGGGACTCGGCCTCGAGGTCGAAATCGGCGAGATCGGCGGCGAAGGCGGCTTCTCCACGCCCGAAGAAGCCGAGTGGTTCATCTACAACCTCGACAAACGCGGCGTCAAGCCCGACATGCTCGCACTCAACAACGGCTCGGTCCACGGCAACTACAGCAAAGGCGCCAGCGAAGGCATCCAACTCGAACTGACCAAACAAATCTACGAAACCGTCAAAAAATGGGGCGTCGGCATCGCCCAGCACGGCATCACCGGCACGCCGCTGAGCAAAATCGCAAAATTCGCCGACTACGGCATCTTCAAAGGCAACGTCGCCACACTCTGGCAGAACATCTACTTCGGCCTGAAGATGGACGAAAGCAGCAACGTCGTCTACGACGAAAACGGCGACTACATCAAACTCGACGACGAAGGCATCCCCACCGAACTCTGGCACGAAGTGCTCGCCTGGGCCGAGGAAACCGGCAACGGCGGCGGCAACCTCAAGAAATGCAACAAGCCCTTCAAGGAGAAATTCTGGAACGTCGCGCCGGAGTACAGGGAGCGCATCGACAAGACCACCTACAAATGGGCCAAAGACCTCTACGTCGCCCTGCGCAGCGCCGGTGCCGGCAAACAGGTCTTCGACCACATCGCCAACAGTTAAGCAGCGTAACGCAAAACACAAAAGGCGCGATCATCCCGGGCGCGCCTTTTTTCGTCTACCTCACCACAGAGAACAAAGAAAAAAATCTGCGAATGTGGGCCACCCGCCCACGGATGGGGATGGAAAATCAAATGTGGCCACCCGAAATCACATCGCAAATCCGCGCGCAAGATTTGTCAGTGTGTGGAAGCGACGCGCCCCGCGCGTTAGCGCGGCAGCGAGCGGGTTTTGGAATAAGTGTTTTCTCCCCGTTTGCCTCCAGGCGCTGCCTGGGTTGCGGGGCGTCCCCGCCGCCGCACCCTGCTTTTTGCCTGACGGCAAAAAGAGGCCGGGCGCTTGTATTTACTAAGAAATCTTGCGCGCGGCTTCGCAATATGGTATCCTTTTGTGCAGGCAGTCCGCATCCGGCGGACTGCACCCAAGCGGGGCATTCCGATACCCGCTCGCTACGCGCTAACGCGCGGAGCGCGTCGCTTGCACTCGCTGGCGATTTGGGCAAGTCTGCTGTGTTGTTGACGGCAGGCGGGACCCGCACCCAAGCGGGGAGGCAGGCAGTCTGCCTCAGGCGGATTGCTGCCAATTACGAAGTAAGCACTCATTCCAATACCCGCACCCTGCTTTTCGCCTGACGGCAAAAAGAGGCCGGGCGCTGGCGTTTGCTAACAAATCTTGTACGCGGATTCGTAATGTGATTTCTCGCCGCAGGTAGTCCGCCTTAGGCGGACCGCTCCCAAACTCGGCGGGGACAAAAATCACAAGGGCTTTTTCTGCGAAATCTGTGGATAGGTCTCCGTCTCCCGCCACACACCGCGTCGGGCAAGTTTTGTTATTAAGGCGCTCTGGCGACAGGGCTGCTTTAAGGCCACGATGAAGGGGTTACTAATTTCGTGGTCGAGATGCTCTGGCAACAGGGCTACTATAAGGGAATCTTCCTTCGATGAGCGTAGTCCGCCTCAGGCGGAAAGGGGTTTTCCTGAAAAAACGTATTTATTGAGAGAACATAATGCACAAAAATAAAACCACAGGTGATATCAGGAACGATATAGTCAGAGTTGGAGACTGCTGTTCGTTGATACAGGGCATCCAGTCCTGCCGGGGAAAGACCTCGCAAGATGTCGCTGCGGTCGTCGATACCGACAAACGCAAAGTCGGCATCGACGTGGGCAAGGGTCGTTCACTCACGGTTCCTCTGCCTGATTTTTATCGAGACATCGAACCGGCGTCCCCGCTTCAAAACAAATCGCGCTACGTGCTTGGCATAATCGAAGAGTTCGACAATAACCATCTGCCGTATGTCGCCGCCTGTGAAGACCTGGGGGTTCGCTACAAGACTATCGACATCTCAGGCCCGGACTGGATTCAGGTCGTTCGCGACTGCGG
>JAUWEX010000086.1 GCA_030607235.1 Planctomycetota bacterium
ACTCAACAAGGTCAGCGAACTCAAAGACGAGTTCCTCGGCATCGCCGCGCACGACATGCGCACGCCGCTGACGGTCATCAAGGGCTGGAGCGATCTGTTTTTGGAGGGTATGCTGGGGGATCTCAATTCCGAACAGAACGAGGCGATCGAAAGCATGTCGCAGCAGGTGCGCACGATGCTCGAACTTATCAACGACCTGCTCGACGTAACCAAGATCGAATCCGGCAAGGTGCAATTGAACCTCGGCAAACACAAAATTCAGGACGTGATCGACCAGCACTGGAAATCGTATTCGCTGCTTGCTACGAAAAAAGCGATCACGCTCCACAAAGAAGTCCACGACGACCTGCCCGAAATCCCGCTCGACAAGGAACGCATCTCGCAGGTGCTCAACAACCTGCTGAGCAACGCCTTTAAGTTCTCGCCGAGAGGCTCGTTGATCACGGTCAGCGCGGAATTGTGCGAGAATGGCATCACGATTGCCGTCATGGACACGGGTGTCGGAATTCCCGAAGAGGCGATGCACAAGATGTTCAAGAAATTCTCGCAGGCCGGCCCCAGGGCCACGGAAGGCGAAAAGGGCACCGGTCTGGGATTGGCCATCGTCAAAAAGATCGTGGAGATGCACGGAGGCACGGTCTGGGTCAAGAGCAAGGTAGGCGAAGGCAGCACCTTCAATTTTACACTCCCGTTTGAGAACAAATGCGATTTGAACAAAAAGAATACTTCTGTAGAGGACGCAGTCTAAAAAATATTCGCGCAAAAAAGCCCGGTAATGAGCCGGGCTTCGTTTTTGTCGTTACTTGTATATCTTGATGATGCGTCGCATCAGGAAGGAGCCGTTGCTGGACTTGTGTACCTTGTAGACGATGATGTTGTTCCCTTCCATCACATACTCTATGTAGCTTTTTTCGTCTACAAAGAGCCGATTTTTCTGTTTTTTCATATAAGCAACCCTCCAGGCATTAACGATTCCGCATTTATTATTCGATTTGCAATCATTTCATCTATCGGCAAGTGATTTTCAGAACTTTAGACCATCTCGATTATCCTGCAAAATTTGTGAAAAATTTTGCGTGGGAATATCAAAAAAGCCCGCGTCTCGCAACGAATTGCTATGGAAGGGGTTAGGATAAGAGGTTTGGGCGGGGATTCAGCCGCGATAAATAATATTCACCAGAGTAATGTCGTCCTGTGCCTCGCCGCCGCCTGTGAAGATGTCGAGCGCTTCGAGGACTCTTTTGCCGAAGTGATCCGCAGGGAGGTTGCGGTATTCGGAGAGAAGTTTGGCCAGTCTCACCTCGCCGAATTCTATGCCGTTGGGATTCATCGCCTCGGTTATTCCGTCCGTGTACATCACAATACGGTCGCCGGGTTCCATATTGATAACGACTTCCTGAAGACCCGAGTCGAAGCGCTCGCCAGCGGCCACGCCGAGCGCGAGGCCTTTGGATTTTATCTCGCGGACTTTTTTGCTGCGCGCGTGCCAGTACAGAATCGGGTTGTGTCCGGCACAACTGAGTTTGATCTTGCCGGTCGCGTGCTCGGCAATGATGTAGAAGGCCGTTACGAACATGCCGCGCTTGATGTCGCGTGTCAGTATTCTATTCGTGCGACACAGCGTCAGGGCGGGCGAGGGGTTGCCCGAGGCTTCGTAGCGGATAAGACTGCGCAGCATTGTCATTACCATCGAACCCGGTATGCCCTTGCCGGAAACGTCGGCGACAATAAAGCCGATGTGTTCGTCATCGACGGGTATGAAGTCGTAGTAGTCGCCGCCGACCTCTTTGGCGGGCTTGTACAGTGCGCCGATATCGAGATGGGGAGTCTGCGGGACCGCGACGGGCAGCAGCGTCGCCTGGATTTCGGTCGCTATGGATAGTTCGCGTTCCAGTGCTTTGCGGGCGATTTCTTTAATCTGCGCCTCTTTCAATTCCTTGGTCATCGCGTTGAAGGTCGTCGCAAGCGAGCCTATCTCGTCGTTCGAAAAACCCCACGCCTTGTGGTCAAGGTTGCCTTTGGCGACGAGATTCATATCTCGGACGAGTTTGCGGGCGGGGCGGGTAACCATCGCGCTAAGCAACAGCGAGAGCAATATCGCCAGCACCAACGCGACCAGGCAGACGATCATCACCGAAAAAACGGCGCGCTTCGTGGCTTGACTTATTTCTTCGGCAGAGAGAAAAATAACCACGCGGCCCTTTTCTTTGCCCTGGGCGTCGAAAACAGGCTTGCTGAACTGCCGCACGGGGTATCTTGCGCCGCCGGGTTCGGTGAAAAATCCCTCCGCGATTTTGACTCCGGTCTGGCCGTATTCTTCCTCGCCCGAAAAATCCAACCTGTCGCCGATGCCCTCGACCACCTCGTATTGCAGCAGAACCTCGTAATTGCCGCTGCTGCCCGTATAGACCGCCGCGCGGATGAGGTGCCTGGCGGATTCGCCTGTAACGGAGATCGCGTCTTTGAGCGGATTGGGCTTGAAGCGGATTTCGCGGTCGAACAGGTTTGTCGCCTTGTAGTCCTGCGTAATCGTGGCCAGGTCGTTGTTCTGGTCGGCGATTAACTGCCAGTATTCGTAATCGATACCCGCAAGGATATTCGCCATCCTGACGCCGTTGTCGTTGATTTGACGGTCGGTGGAATTGTGTGTGAGTATTCCGATCACCACGCCGAAGCCTATGAACAGCAACAACATCGCAAGGCCGGTGCGCCACGCAAACTTTACCGCGAGCCGCGAGCCTCGTTTCGACGGCGTGTCGATCGTCTTTTCGCTCATGGTAAATTCCCCGCGATTATGCAGACATGGCGCCCCAGCACAACAGGCCGAGCCTCAACACGACGTTGGCCATCACGCCGGCGGCGAAATCGTCCATCGCCACGCCCCAGCCCGCAGGCAGGCGCTCGAATTTTTTTATCGGCCAGGGTTTGACGATATCGAAAAGGCGAAACAAGACGAATCCCGCGATTGCGATTATCCACCACGCCGCGCCGCCGATAAAGAGCACCGCCACGAAATAGCCGAGCATCTCGTCGACCACGACTTTTTGCGGGTCTTTGCGGCCGAAATTTCTCTCGGACCATTTTCCCACCCAGACGTTGCCAGCCAGCGCCAGCGCCGCGAGCAGGGCGATGATTATTTGCGCGTATGCGTATGAGGGCGCGGCCCAGATCACCGCCAGGTAAATTCCCGCCGCCAGAAGCGTTCCGCAGGTTCCCGGCGCGACGGGGCAGTAGCCGATGTAACAACCGGTAGCAACGAGGCGTCTAATTCTGTTCACCCTTTAGCAACACCCTTGCACGATTGAGATAGATGATCCCGCTGAACAGCGTAACCGCTACGGTCAGCCAGATCAGAAACGTAAGGCCATAGCGGTAATACTTATCCCCGGGAAAAAACGCGTGATTCGCCAGAATCGCCGAAATCGTTATGCTTTGCAGCAGCATCTTGCGCTTGCCCCAGCCCACCACGCCGAATTTTATCTTGCGGCTTTCGGCGTAACCGCGGATTGCGCTGATAATGAATTCGCGGGCGATGATTACGATAACCATCCATCCCGTCAGGTTGGCGTAGCCATCACCGCTGGCCTTCATGTAAGGATCTCCGTCCAGATACGTCAGCATAAAAACAAAAGTGCCGCAGATCAAAATCTTATCCACAAGCGGATCCGCAAAACGCCCGAAGGGAGTTTCCATTTTGTATTTGCGCGCGATGTATCCGTCCAGCATATCCGTCAAAGCCGCGACAATAAAGAAACACAACGCCGCCAGATACCAGTTGCAGTATTCGGGATATTTGTCCGAAGCAAAAATCAGCGCGAATACCATAATGCTCATAATAAACCGCGCAAACGTCAGCAGGTTCGGCCAATTTGTCAACTGTTTCGATATTGTCTGTTCGGGATTGGAGTTCGCCACTTGCATCGTCTCCGGTTTAGTCTTTTAGTTCCACATTCCAGTACGCATCGCTGAGGAATTGCCGCCACAAGCGGTATTTGACCAACTGCAGTTTGTGCTGGATAATTGGATTTTTTTGCGGCATGCGCGGCACTTTTATCAGTTTCATTTTTGCTTCTTTGGGTATGCGTCCGGCTTTTTTGTGGTTGCATTTCACGCAGGCGCAAACGATGTTGTCCCACGTCGCTTTTCCACCACGCGAGCGAGGCAGAACGTGATCCAGCGTCAGTTCGGAGGACGAAAAAGATTTGCCGCAATACTGGCAGCGGTTCCTGTCGCGTGCGTAGATGTTGCGGCGGCTGAATTTCACGCCCGGTTGGGGCATCTTTTTGTAGTTAAGCAGTCTTATGATGCGCGGCACGGCAATCGTGAAGTTTACGGTGTGAACCCACTCGTCGGTATGGTCGAACTTTTCACGCAATTGCGAGAGTTCCTTCCAGGAGTGGAAATCGTGCATGGAAAATTCCGGCTCGACCCAGCGGACGACTTCGGCGATGTTTTTCCACACCATCGCAAATGCCCGCCGGGCATTGATTATGCGGACGGCGGCGAAGTGGTTGTTGAGAACCAGTACGCTGCTTTGTAACGCTGGAGAGGTCATACGCTCCTTGCCGTTTCAGGATTTCCAATCATGTTATATTATTTTGCGCCACTGTCAAGGCCCGCCCCCGCGGAAATCGCCTTGACCCGCTAGTACATATCCATTATTATCCGTTGATATTAACACTCAACCAAGAGGGTTGTATGCCGATAGTATTGAAACACACTTGCGGAAAAAAACTTCTCATCGACATCGACATGGCCGGCAAGACCGGTATCTGTCCGCAGTGCAAGGGCACGATAGTAGTGCCGGAAAAACACACGCTGATAAAACTCATCGAAAAGGCGCGAGCGGCGCATCTGCACCGGAAGAAAATCGAAGAACTGGGCACGACCGCGCCCATCGTTGCGGAAGTAAAAATCGCGGAAGAAGCCGCGCCGGAAATTCACGAGGCACCCCAGCCGAAAGTCGAGACCGAGCAGCTGCCGCCATCGGAAGACGCGCTGAACGTTCTGGAATTCTCCGACGATGACCTGCCGGCAGACGCGCCGGAAGAGCCGCCGATACCGAAGTGCCCCTCCTGCAACGCCGAAGTCGCGCCCGACGCCATCATTTGCATCAACTGCGGCACGAATCTCCAGACCGGCGAGCGACTCCAAACCGAAGCCGTGGAAGAACCGGAGGAGAAGGCCGACGAAAAAATCGACGAGTAACCCTTCTCGAATTTATCGCAAAAACAACCGCCGACGGTTTTAACCTATCGACGGTTAATTATTACCGGTTCTGTTTTCGGCATTGTCTTCCAAAATGCAACTCATTATTGCTCAACGAAAGATTTATATTTTCGTGATTATTATGGAAATTGACAAGACCGCCCGCGCAGGATAAAATCGGGAAACTTTTTAGGGAGGCTCTTTATGCAGACATCGGCAATCACGCTGCTCAACATCGGCGGCGTCGCAATCGCCCTGATTGTACTGGGCGGAATTTTCTTCGTTCTCATCCTCTGGTTCATCGGCGTATACAACGGCCTGATCCGCCTGCGCAACAGGGTGAACGAGGCCTGGGCGCAGATAGACGTACAGTTGAAGCGGCGCTACGATCTCATCCCCAACCTCGTCAACACGGTCAAGGGCTACGCCACGCACGAAAAGGAATTGTTCGAAAACGTAACCCAGGCCCGCGCCAACGCCATCGCCGCGGGTTCGGTCGGCGAGCAGGGCAGGGCCGAAAACGCCCTGACCGGCGCGCTGCGTTCGATATTCGCGGTGGCCGAAAACTACCCCAACCTCAAGGCGAACGAAAACTTCCTCGCCTTGCAGGAAGAACTCTCCAGCACGGAAAACAAGATTTCCTTCTCGCGCCAGCACTACAACGAGTCCGTGCGGGTCTACAAC
>JAUWEX010000217.1 GCA_030607235.1 Planctomycetota bacterium
TGGCTTTGGGCTTCTTGGGTTTCGCTTCGGCTTTAGGCTTCTGGGGTTCCGTCGGTGCCTGGGCGGGTTCACTTTTTACAGGCTCGGCCGGAGCCGCCGCGCCTTGGGGCTTTTCCGTTTTGGCGGGAGTTGCCTCGGCGGGCTTGTCGGCTTCTTTCTTGGCGCGGTCTTCCCTGTCGCGCCTGTCCCTGCCGCCGCGGCCGCCGCCGCGTCTCTGTCCGCCGCCTTTGCGGCCTTTAGGCTCTTTTTTCTTCAGTGATGCCATCGCCTCTTCGGGCGTGGGCATGTCGCCGGAGTCTTCGATTATCTTGGCGCCGTTGGCGATGAATTTCTTGATGCCTCTGTCGATAGCGCCTTCAAGTTCACTCATAACGATCTGAATCGAGCGCATCGCGTCGTCGTTGCCCGGGATGGGAATGTCGATCAGGTCGGGGTCGCTGTCGGTGTCGATCAGAGCGACGATGGGGATTCTGAGTTTTCGCGCTTCCTTGACCGCAATGATTTCCTTGCCGGGGTCGATGATCAGCAGCGCGCGGGGCATTTTGTTCAGAGTTCTGATGCCGTCGAGGTTGCGCACGAGTTTGCGCTTTTCGCGCATCAGCGACGAAATCATCTTTTTGCTGAACCGCTCGATCTCGCCGGTCTTTTCCATCGTTTCGATTTCTTCGAGCCTGCTCAGCCGCGAACGTATCGTGGTGTGGTTGGTCAGCGTACCGCCCAGCCACCTTTCGACTACGTAGGGCATCTCGACTTTTTTGCTGGCCTCTTCGACGAGCGCCTGCGCGGCGCGCTTGGTGCCGACGATGAGGATTTTCCCGCCTTCTGCGGTAACGTTCTCAAGGAACAGCGAGGCCCTTGCGAGCGCCTTGCAGGTTTTCTTGAGGTCGATGATGTGGATAAGTTTGCGGTTGCTCGCGATGTACTCGGCCATCTTGGGGTTCCAGCGGCTGGTACGGTGCCCGAAGTGGACTGCGGCCTGGGCGAGATCGACTACTGAATTGATCGGCAATGCCTGCTCCTTAAATAATTTGCACAAGCGGACAGGTTACCTCGATATGCCGCCACGACACTCGGGGTATTGCCTGCGCTCGTTGCTAAGTGCATTTTATGGGTTAACTTTCAAACGCGGTCGCAGTCCCTTACTGCGAGCCGTTAAAGATTGCACACTTTATCAGTTATCCTTTGATTGTCAACAAAATTATGGGAAAATCGCTCCCTCCTTCCGCCAAAATGTCCGACCGGCGCGTATAATCAAAAACGTCAAAACGAGCCGGTGTTTTGAGTAAATTCCTTCCGCAGGACGTCAAATCATCGGCCTCCCTGACAAGTTTACCATAATCGGGATTTACCTGGATTATCAGGGAGAAATGGCCATGAAAAATTTGTCGACCTTAAAAAGACAGAAAGATCGATGGCTGGTCAGGGAGTTCGTAAATGGTAACGATGAGGCTTTTGAAGTGCTTGCCGACAGGTATCTAAACCGGCTTAATGCGGTGGTGTACTCGGCGCTGTTCAGGTATGCGGGCAGGGCAAGCGCGGAGCGCCGCGAGCGGCTTGTGTGCGACGCGCTCGTCAAGGCGGCCCTCAATATCGCCAAGTGCCGCAGGCCGGATTTGCTCGGCAGGTGGCTGATGCGGGTTGCGGTCAACGTGGTCGTTGACGACTGCCGCAGGGTCGGCAGGAGCCGCGAATTCAGTTACTCACAGTTGCGCGTCAGCGAGGACTGTGCCGACGATTATCTCGACTGCGCGGATCCGAATTATTCGAAAGGTGGTGTTCTCGATATTCTCTGCCGTGCCGAGCGGGCCGCCCGCCTGGCGCCGGATATTCAGGCTCTGGTCGAGGGATTGCCCGAAAAGCAGAGAAATGTGGTTCTAATGAGTCTGCACGATGGGATGTCGAACAAAGAAATCGCGAAGTTGACCGGATTGAACGAACGCACCGTCTCCAGCCATCTGGCACAAGGGAGGAAAGCGCTGAGGAAATTTATTGACAGGTTGATCCCCGATGAAATGCAAAGAGGCAAGGAAACTCATACAAGACGGACTTACGCAACAGCAGTCAAGGGGTCTGCGGGACCACCTGCGGCATTGCCGCGCCTGCCGGGATTACCTTCGGGTAATTGCCGACACTGACGGTCTCATTGGCGGCGCGCTGAACGGCGGCGCATTGGATGCCGCTTCGCGCGCACGGATACTGAGGCGGTTGCGAGCATCGCTTATGGCCGAAAAACGCAGACAGCCGCCGGACGTGAGGTAGGACGCGCCCCTTGAGTGAAAGCAATATCGTTTGTTGCCGACAACGCGGTTCCCCTGTTGACCTTTCCGGCAAAAACCTTATCCTATTCGCATGTCATTGAATGCTTCCGAAATTTCCGCCGCTGTTGCGCAAATAAGCGACGTGATAACCTGTGCCGAGGTTCGCGACCTTCACGAGCCGCAGCCGGGCGAGTTCGTGCTGATGGTCGGCGACGGCGAAAGGACACTGCGAGTGCTTGTCTCACTGCAGGCGAAATTTTCGCGGATTCATCTCCGCAACAGGCGCGTCAAAGCCCGCAAATCCCTCGGTCGTTTTGCCGCCGCGCTCCGCAATCGTCTTCGAGGGGCTATCGTAGAGCGCACGGCGCAGCCCGGTGGGGATCGTGTCGTGAGATTCGATTTGCAAGCGTCCGACGGCTCGCGGTTGTTTCTCGTTGCCGAGTTGATGGGCCCGGCGTCGAACCTGTTCGTGCTCGACTCCGAAGGCCGTATCGCGCTGATGTACTCGGATCGGGGCAGCGCCGGTCGTGAGTTTTCGCTCGGCGCGAAGTACACCCTTCCCCAGCCCCCGGAAGGCGCGCCAGCGAGCGTGCGGGCGGAATTTGCCGCCGCGCCGGATTTCTCGGAGGCGGTCGAGCGGTTTTACGACGAGGCGATGCGAGCGGAGGCCTTCCGCGAAGAGCGCACAAAACTGGCCGCGGACCTGAAGGCGCGCAGCAAAAAACTGCAACGCAAAATCGGCAAAATCCGCGAGGATTTGCAAAATTGTTTGCGGCACGCCGAACTTCTGCGAAGCGCGGAATTGCTCAAGGTCAACATCCACAGCCTCAAGCGCGGCTCGACGCTGGCGGTGGTAGTTGATTACTACGACAGCGCCATGCCCGAGGTGGAAATTTCGCTCGACCCGAAAGTCCCGCCCAAAGTTACGATGGAGCGCATGTTCAAGCAGGCCGCAAAGCGCCGCGCTGCCGTGCCGATTATCGAAAAGCGGCTTCTCGGTATTGAACGCACTCTGCAAGAGATAGAACAGGCTCTCGCCGATCTCGGAACGGCCGAGGATGTTGAGCGGGTCGCCGATATCAGGGCGCGCGTCGGGTCTTCCCGCGTGAAATCCACGCGACAGCGCCGAAAAAAAATAGACGAGGCGCTTGGGCCGCGTTCGTTCGTTTCGGTCGAGGGAATGGAGATT
>JAUWEX010000088.1 GCA_030607235.1 Planctomycetota bacterium
GCGCATTTCGATTTCGTTGGGGATGTCTTCCGGCGCGCACTCAACCTCGACCGTCTCGCTTTCTACCTCGAGAATACCGCCCGCAGTAACGCCTGCGGAGGTGCCTATCAGTTTGATGTGCAACTCGACCTTGACTTTCTCGCCTGCGATTACGCGGGCGAAATCTACGTGGAGTATCCTTTCGGTCAGCGTGTCGTACTGGACGTCTTTGATGACGGCGCGCTGCGATTTTCCGTCGTGGTCAAGTTCGACCATATGCAGGCCCGCCTTCAGCGTTCGCCGAAACTGGACGTCGGAAATTTCCAGCGTTACGGGCGCTTCATTGTGTCCGTAAAGGACGGCAGGGATGATTCCCTGCGCCCGCAACTTGCGGCTAAAGCGCGATCCTGCGCTTTCCCTTATCTTCGTATCGAGTTTTGCTGCTTCCATTGAAAATATGCTCCGCGAAAAAATCTATCGTTTGTTTTTCTTTTTTTTGCTTTTTTGTTTCCGAGCGGTTGCCTTCTTTTTCAGCGGTTTCGCCGGAATCCCGACAACCACTCCGCCGTCCGGTACGTCATGATCCCTGGTAACCACTGCGCCGGCTCCGGTCGTCGCGCCTTTGCCTATCCTGACCGGCGCCACCAGCACCGAGCCGCTGCCGACGAACGCGCCGTCTTCGATTTCGGTAACGAACTTGTTTTTGCCGTCATAATTGGCCACAATCGTGCCCGCACCGATGTTCACGCCCGCACCGATATTCACATCTCCGAGATAGGAGAGGTGTTTGGCCTTGGATTCCCTGCCCAGGCGGGCCTTCTTCATTTCCGTGAAGTTGCCCACCTCGGCGCCGTCCTCCATAACCGCGCCCACGCGCAGGTGTGCGAACGGCCCGACTTCGCAGTCCTTGCCGACGACCGCGCCGGACTCGATTACGGTATAAGGCCATATTGTCGTATCGCGGCCGATTTCCACAGCGGCCTCGATATAGGTGTTTTCCGGGTCGACAATGGTAACGCCCGAGAGCATCAGCCGCTCGAGAATCCGCATCCGCAGCGCCTTGTTGACCTCGGCGAGCTGCACGCGCGAATTCACGCCCACTATTTCCCTTTCGTCGCCGACGACGATCGCGGCGACCTTTCTGCGTTTCTTTATCAGCAGCGCAACGATGTCGGTCAGATAGAACTCGCCCTGTTCGTTGTGGCTTTTTATTTTCCAGATAGTCTCGAACAGCGACCTGGCCTGAAAGACCATTATTCCTGAGTTGATCTCGCGGATATCGCGCTGTTTCGGCTTCGCATCGCGGTGCTCCACAATCGCGCGTACTTTGCCGTCCTTATTGCGCACGATCCTGCCGTATCCGTCAGGGTCCGCGACTTCGGCGCTGAGTATCGTGCAGGCCGCTCGCTGCGCTCTGTGCGCCTTGAGCAAATCCCGCAGGGTCTGCTCGCGCACCAGCGGCACGTCTCCGAACAGCACCATCACGTCGCCGGTGATATCCTTCATCTCCGGCGCAATGCTCATGACCGCGTGGGCCGTTCCGAGTTGTTCTTCCTGCGTAACCCACGTAACGCGGCTTTGCTCAAACGCGCTCATTACCATTTTTTTGTCGTGACCGACGACCACGATGGTCCGGGACGGCTCCAGCGCTTCCGCTGTGTCGAGCACCCAGCCTAACAGCGGCTTGCCGCAGGCATTGTGCATGACCTTGGGCAAATCGGATTTCATCCGCACGCCCTTGCCGGCTGCAAGGACGAGTATAGCGAGTTTTTTGGCCACACCTTCTCCTGGATGCACCGGTTCCCAGCACAATTGAAGCGGGTATGATATATGCCGCAAGTGGATATGTCAAATAAAAACGGCGGCTAATTTTGGGTGGTTTGCGAGCGGGATTTTGCGGCTCTTTGCCCGCGGGAGGGTGTTTTTTCTTGAATTGTTGGCGGTTATGCGGATATGATGTGCATTCCCATTGTTTCACACTGCGGAGAACAAATAGAAAATGACCGATATTTCTGAGAACGAAAAAAGCAAACCGCCGATCGTTAGACATCCCATCAAACGCCTGTACAACTGGGTAATACACTGGTCGAAAACCCCACATGCGGTTGTGGCGTTGTTCGTACTCGCCTTTGCGGAGTCTTCGTTTTTCCCGATACCGCCCGATGTGCTCCTGATAGCGATGGCGATCGCCATACCGAAAAGATCCTTTCGCTACGCCGCTTATTGTACCATTGCCTCGGTCGCGGGCGGGATGCTTGGCTACGTCTTCGGCATGTTGCTTGCCGCTCCTTTCGTAGATCTGTTTACATGGATGGGGCATCTTGAAGCGTATGATAGTATTTTGGCAAACTATAAGGATTACGGCGCAATTTACACGTTTATGGCGGCGCTGACGCCTATCCCGTACAAACTCTTCACAATCGGCGCCGGTGTCGCCAAGGTCGGTTTCCCGGTGTTTTTGCTCGCCTCGATAACGGGTCGCGGGCTGAGATTTTTCCTGGTTGCGACCCTGATTTACTTCTTCGGCGCGAAGATACAGACATTCATCAACAAATACTTCAATCTGCTGACCGTCGTCTTTGCGATTCTGCTGGTCGGCGCGTTTTTCCTGATAAAATATGTCTTCTGACGTGAAACGCAAAACACATATCGCAGTCATAGGCGCGGGCGGCGCCACCGACGAGGAGGTTCGCATCGCCGAAGAAGTCGGCGCCCTCATCGCGCAGCGCGATGCGGTTTTGGTCTGCGGCGGACTCGGCGGCGTGATGGCGGCCGCCTGTCGCGGCGCCAAAAACGCGGGGGGCGCGACCGTCGGCATCCTGCCCGGTTACGACCGGCGCGCGGCCAACCCCTGCGTCGATTACGCCGTCGCCACCGGCATGGGCCACGCCCGCAACGTTATCGTCGTCTCCAGCGCCGACGCGGTCATCGCCGTAGGCGGCCGGGCCGGCACGCTCAGCGAGATCGCCCACGCGCTGATTCGCGGCAAGACCGTCGTCTCGCTCGGCGGTTGGTCGCTTGACCTTGCGCGGCTGCCGTCGGCGGATTTCGTTGTCGCGCGGACTCCCGCCGAGGCGGTCGAGAGGGCGTTTGCGGGGATAGAGTGAGCGGGGCCGAAAAAAAACGAGCCGTCGTGGCGATGAGCGGCGGCGTGGACAGCAGCGTCGCGGCGCACCTCCTTTTACGGGAGGGCTGGGCCGTGAGCGGCGTGTTTATGCGGCGCGCCGCCGGCACGGGTTCAGGCCGACCGAATAGCGACGAGCGGGACGCGCGCGATGTGGCGCGGATGCTGAATATCGAAATCGAAGTAGTCGATTTCGCCGCCGAATTCAAAAGCCTGATAGGATATTTCCTCGACGAATACAACCGCGGCCGCACGCCCAATCCCTGCGCGGTCTGCAATCGCACGATAAAGTTCGGCGCGTTGCTGCGCCTGGCGCGGGAGCGCGGGGCGGACTGCTTCGCCACCGGCCACCACGCGCGAATCGAGCGCAACGCTACGGGGGAGTATTTCCTGAAAAAAGGCCGCGATCCCGTCAAAGACCAGTCTTACATGCTTTTCAACATCGAGCGGGAAAATCTGCCGTTTATCAGATTCCCGCTGGGGGGGACGACCAAAGAGCGTGTTCGCGCTATCGCCGATGAGATCGGCCTGCCGGTGCGCCACAAACCCGACAGTCAGGACATCTGCTTCGTGCCGGGCGGCGACTATCGCGCGTTGTTCATGGGAACAGCGCCCGGGTTAAATAGTCCGGGTGATATTGTCGATGAAAGCGGAATTATTCTGGGCAGGCACGATGGGCATCAATTTTACACCGTCGGCCAGCGCCGCGGCCTCGGAATCGCCGCAGGCGTGCCGATTTACGTGGTGGGGCTTGATTCCCGGAAAAACGAAGTTATAGTAGGGCCTGCAGAGAGCCTGATGCGCGATGCGATGTGCCTCGAAGGTGTCAACTGGCTCAAGGAACCCAAATTCGACTCGGACGGCCGGGCCGAAGTGTCGGCCTCGATTCGCTACGCCCACAAATCCCAGCCTGCACGGCTTGAAAAATCGGGGCAAAAGTGGCTGCTGACTTTCGAGCGAAAAGTCCGCGCCGCGACCCCCGGTCAGGCCGCGGTTTTTTACGACGGAGATACGGTGTTGGGCGGCGGGTGGATCAGCGAAACCTTTTGCACCTGACGTTCGTATGTTATAATAATAGAAACAAAATCACACGGACAGATATACCAGGAGAATCAAATGAGAAGAGCGCTGATTACCGGAATCACGGGGCAGGACGGATCGTACCTGGCGGAACTTTTGCTGGAGAAGGGCTACGAAGTTCACGGCATGGTGCGCCGCAGCAGCCTTGAAAAATTCGAGCGCATCGACCACATACTCGACGACATCACGCTGCACCAGGCCGACCTGCTCGACCAGCTATCCATCATCCGGATGCTGGAAGCGGTCAAGCCGCACGAGGTATACAACCTCGCGGCGATGTCGTTCGTGCCGACTTCGTGGTCGCAGCCCGTCCTCACCGGCGAATTCACCGGCCTCGGCGTAACGCGGATGCTCGATGCGATTCGCCAGGTCGATAAATCGATCCGTTTCTACCAGGCATCCAGCAGCGAGATGTTCGGCAAGGTCCGCGAAGTGCCGCAGACCGAAAAGACGCCCTTCCATCCGCGCTCGCCCTACGGCGTCGCCAAGGCCTACGGCCACTGGATAACGGTGAACTACCGCGAAAGTTACGACCTGTTCGCGTGCAGCGGCATTTTGTTCAACCACGAATCCCCCAGACGCGGCCTCGAGTTCGTTACCCGCAAGGTAACTCACGGTGCGGCCATGATCAAACAGGGCATGACCAACGAACTGCGTCTGGGCAACCTCGAATCCAAGCGCGACTGGGGCTTTGCCGGCGACTACGTCAAGGCCATGTGGCTGATGCTTCAGCAGGACGCGCCCGGCGACTACGTCATCTCGTCCGGCTCAACGCATTCGGTTCAGGAACTGGTCGAGATCGCCTTTGGGCATCTCGGACTGAGCTGGAAAGACCATGTCATCCAGGCGCCCGAATTTTACCGTCCCGCCGAAGTAGACCTCCTGCTGGGTTCGTCCGAAAAGGCGAAAAGAGACCTCGGCTGGGAGCCGGAGGTTTCGTTCGAGGAACTGATTCAGATTATGGTCCAGACCGATCTTGAGTTGCTCAAAAAAAAGCAGCAGGGATAGACGGCTGACTTAATCTGAAACGCGGGAGGAACGTGAAATCACTGATAACCGGTATCGACGGCTTTGTCGGCTCGCATCTTGCCGGGCACCTGCTTGCGCGCGGCGACGAGGTGGCGGGTACGTATTACTTCGATCCGCACCTTAAGTTGCTGGGCGGCAACAGGGCACGCATAGACGCCCACAAACTCGACCTGCGCGACGGCGAGGAAGTCCGGCGGGTAATCGAAAAAACGAATTCCGACAGGATTTACCATCTCGCCGCGATGGCCTTCGTGCCGACCAGTTTCAAAGACCCACGCCTGACCTTCGAGGTCAATCTCATGGGCACGGTCTCGATTTACGAAACCGTCTCGCAGATGCGGCTCGACCCGCTGATCCTGTTCGTCTCCACGGCGGAGGTCTTCGGAATCGTCTCGCCGGAGGAACTGCCGCTTGACGAGCGGTCCCCCATGCGGCCCAACAGCCCGTATTCCATCAGCAAACTCTCGGCAGAAATGATGGTGCGCTTCTATGCGCAGCGCCGGGGCGTCCGAACCGTTATCGTGCGGCCCTTTAACCACACCGGCGCGCGGCAGTCGCCGCTGTTCGTCTGTTCCGACTTCGCCCGCCAGATCGCCGAGATCGAAAAGGGCCTC
>JAUWEX010000048.1 GCA_030607235.1 Planctomycetota bacterium
AAGCCGTGATCGCCGTGGAGACGACCTTGGTTTTGGACTCGACCATCTTTTCGATCTCCGCGTAGAACTGGTCGAACTGCTCGTCTTTGGTCATCACGTCCAGCGAGTAGGAAACCTCGGTGCTGATTGACGCGGCGAGCACCTTTGCTGCGCGGTCGCGCATGGGTTCGCTGGGGCCGAGCGGCCGGATGATGAAGCCTTCAGGCTGGAAGCCGCGGATCTGGTAGCGCGGTGTCATGATCTCTTTTTCGAGCGCGAAGAAAATCTTTTCCAGTCCGGGTTGCATCTCGGAGAGCGCGAAAATCGCCTCATCCACGATCGCCACGCCCAGCGCCGCCATCGCGGGGCTGCCGTCGGCGCCTTTGACGGTGAAGGTAAGCGTCGCGTCTTCGCCGGGCTTGTAAGTCTCGCGGTTGGCCTTGACCGAGATGTTGAGTTCGTTGGCCGGGGTTACGCACAGGCTCTTGGTGTCGCGGACGATCTGGCCGCTACGGTTAATCTGATAGGCGTTGACTATCAGCGTGCCCGTGTAGTCGGGCGAGAGGTCGACCGGCACGGTCGCCTTGCCGTTTTTCAGGTCCGCGACGCTGGTCAGCACGATCTGGCCGTCGCGCACGATGTCGAAATACATCGAGCCACCGCTGAGCGACGAAAACGCTGTCATGTTGAGCGTGTCGCCGACGCGCGCGAAGACCTTGTCGAGGCGCAGGAGAACCTGCTCGTTTTGCGCGTCGAGGTTGAAGTCGAACTTTTTGCTGTTCGCCGCGCCTTTCGAGTCCTTGACGCCGATTATGAGCGAAAGGTTGCGGCCGGTGGGCAATACCTTGATCGATGCGATGCCCATCTCGTCAGCGCGGAATCGCTTGTTGTCGATGGTGAAGGTCGCCTTGCCCGCGGGCGAGCCGTCGGGATAAGCCGCCACCAGGTAGACGATGTTTTCGACGCCGTGGACGAGGTTGCCGCTTTCGGGTATCGCGTAAATCTCGATGGGATTGTTGGAGACGGTGAACGTGTGTGATTTTTCGACGAGTTGCTCGGCGGTGTCGCGCACCTTGACGCGCACGAAGACCGGCGCGTTGCCGTGGGTCAGCGGGTGGCCGACGAAGTAGTCCTGGAGTTTGTATTCGAACTTGAAGTGGCCCGTGGCGTCGGTTGTACCTTCGACGACGCCCATGACCTTTTCTTCGATCTCGACCGTAACGAATTCTACGCTAATCTTGCCGCCGGCGACATGCTTGCCGAAGAAGTAGTCGGCCTGAACGTCGCCCTTGACGGTGTCGCCGGGCAGGTAGAAGGCGCGTTCTGTTTCGATATTGATTTTGAACTTCGGCTTGACGTAGCGTGTAACGGTAACCTTCTTTTCCTGCCGTTCGTCGTCGCCCAGCGAGACGCGCACGGTGTAGGTGCCCATGTTGATCTCGCGGGCGAGTTGGAAATCGGCCGCGGCCACGCCAAACTTGCCGACCGCGACTTCCTTTTTGAACATCTTGTTGCCCTTGGGGTCTTCGACTTCGATCAGCGCCTGCCGTCCGTCCGCGGGCAGGCGGCTGGGGTGTTGGAGCGAGAGCGAGCGGATGTGGATGACCTGGCCGGGCTGGTAGAGCGGCTTGTCGGTGGTCAGGAAGATTCTGAACGCGCGTTTGACGGCCAGTTCCTTCATTATCTTCTGGTGCCCCAGCGGGCTGGTAACCAGGATTTCGAGTTTGAGGTTGTCGTTCTTGGGTTTTGCGATTCTGAAGGGCGCGTTGATCGTTCCGTTGGAGTCGGTCGTCGTTTCGTAGGAACAGAGCAGGTTGTCGCCGTCGTAAAGGTTCACCACGACCGCCGCGCCGGGCATGGGCGAGTTGTCGCGCTGGTTGAGCGCCATTACGCGCACCGTCGAGAGCGAGTTTTCGTAGACCTCGGTGTTGCCGAGTACGCGCACGTTCATCACGCCGATGATGTCGGCCAGCGTGGTTTCGCGCACGAGTCTGAATTTCGGCGTGTTGTATTCGATGCTGACTCGGTAGGCGTAGGTGTTTTCGATGGTCTTGCCAATGTCGTATGAGATGGTTGCTTCGACGGGAGCACCTCGGAAATGCATCGATTTTTTAACGGAAGCGACCGGGCGGTTGTTGATGTCGAAGATACGCAGTTTGAGCGCAGCCTGTTGTTCGCCGGCAACGCTTGTGCCTTTGGCCCTGAGGTTGAGGACACTGCCTTTTACGGAGCCGGTCATTAACAGCGGCGCGCCGTCGAGCCTGCGCACCATGCCGCCGTTTTGCAGCGTGTGGTCGAGCAGGTTGGCGCAGAGGGTATTGCGGTCGTTGTGGGACAGGTATTTATACGACCGCTTTTTGCCGGGCTCGGTAACGCCTTCTTTGGCGTAGCGGGGGCTGCCGAACATAACCAGGCGCGTTACGCCGTTGATTTTGCCGGCCCAGATTTCGGTTACGCGCATGCCTTTGGGGGCTTGCAGGCCGTTGACGAGCGGATCGTTGGCCGCGATCTCGGATACGTCGTTTACGCCTAGCGCTTTGGCTGTGCTCTTGTAATCGCGGGTGTAGTTGACGAACACGACGCCCTTGCCGGTCGCGAGGTATTGTTTCAGGCTCGCGACTATGCCGCCGTCGCGTAGTTCATAGAGACTGACGGTGATCAGCGGGGTGCGGGCGATCGCGGCGGTCTTGTCGGGTGCGAGCCGCTTGGAGTAAACGAGGATGTTGTGTTTGGCCGCGAAGGTGCTTATCGCCGCGGCGGAGAGGTGCTGGGTGCGGCCGGTTTGCGGCGGGGCCAGCAATCCGATAACGAACGAGCCGTCGCCGGGAACCGTGGGGTCGGTATGCACTACCACGGCGGGCGGCTGTTGTTCGTAGGTCGGCTGGAAGGTCGTTTCGGGGGGCGGCGGAGTTGTTTCCACAGGGGGTGTCGGCGGTGTGTTGTTCTCGCAGCCTGGCAGCAGCGTCATTACGAGCGTTACGAGCAGTGCGAGGAGTAGGGTTGAACGGCGATTCATTTTCTCGGCCTCCATACAGGAATTTGGGGGAGTCTTCCGCATGGGAAGGTCTCCTTTTAGATAATTTCCATAATGATTCTATGCTATGAGACGCGGTAGACAACAAAAAGTTCCCGGAAAAAGAAAAAAAATTTCCACGGCCAAAACCGCGCAATTCGTTGCGCTTGTCCGATGTGTCGCCAACGTCGGCGGTCGCTGTATGCGGAGCGGTCAGTTGCTGCCGGTTCGGAGATCTCCTGTTCCGCGTAACCGCTTGGCTGGTTTGCTGTTGTGCATAAATGGCGACGGATCGGGGCGTGGCATAAAATTTGCCCTAAAGTACCTGCTGGTCGCATTTTTTGCACACCGCGAGGTTTGGGTATGGTATGTGCGCGGCGGAAGGATTTTTGCGTTTCGGGTTTCTGGCCGGGTTTTTGCTGTGGGCCGGGAAATTATTATATTATAATGAAGGGAATTCCGGTACGGCCTTTTGTTATTAACTGAGTTTAGCGCGGTTTATCCGAAATCATGCAGAAGACGTGGGATGCAAATAATCGGGGTAGCGCGTTGCGCGCCCTGTTGGTGAGCCTGGTTGCGGTATCGGTTTATCTGCTGGTATTGCAATTGAGCGTATCCGCGCCCGCTTTTTGCGACACCGTCGTCTCCACAGGCCCCAGCCGGGTTGCCGACGATTCCACCCCCGAAAAAGAACCGCAAGATAAACCCGCTGAAGACGAATCCGACTCGATCAACAACGCCGCCTCGATAGACTTTCTGTGCTCTGCAGAAGTGCGCAGCACGCTCAACCAGATGTACGACTACGAGCGCAACGGAAACTGGGCCGAGGCGATAAAACTTTACCAGGACCTTCTCTCCACGTCGACCACGGGCGACTGTGTGCCTTCCGACAACAACCCCGAGATATACGTAGGATTGCGGGGGCATCTGCACGGGCGTGTGCTGAAGTACCCCCAAAAAGCGCGGGACCTGTATCTCGTTTCGTTTGCCGCCGGGGCTCAGAGGTTGCTGGAGGCGGCCGTTAAGAACAAGAGAATCGACTTGCTGCAGCGGGTCGCCGACCGCTATCTCCTGACGGAGAGCGGCATAGTGGCGCTGGACATGCTGGCGGGTTACGCGCAGGAGAGCGGCAACTTCATGGAGGCGGCGTATTACCTGGAGCGCCTCGCGGAGTTTTTCCCCAACGCGATCGGTGCGGGGCACCTGGTGAGGATGGTGCGGTGTTACGCCGCACTCAGCGAATCGGAGCGGGCCGAGGCTACGCTTGCGCGGATCGAAAAAGATTTTCCCCAAACCGACGTCATCGTCGGCGGCAAAAGAGTCAACGCCCTTGAGTACGCGCGCGGCCTTGCCGAAGCGGCGACCGTGCCCGAAGGTGGCGACGAAAACTGGCTGGTGGCGGGCGGCGACGACTCGGGCCAGAATCAGGCGGACGTTCTGGCGGAGGCCGGCAAGGGTGTCTGGGCGCATGTGATGGACGTGCCCAACACGCACAGCGTGCGCTATCCTGCGGTAAAAGACAATATCGTCTATATCAACAGCGGCCGCGATATCTCGGCCTATTCCCTGCTCGACGGCCGCGGCCCGATATGGAAATTCTCCCTGCGGTCCTCGCTGGACGGCACCGAGGCCGGCCTCCAGGGGGAGCAAGATTCCTATACCCGCAGGCATCCGTGGCCGACGGCGATTACGATTCAGGGCCATCGGCTTTACAGCGCGATTTTCGGTGTCTTGTTCTGTTTGAACGTTCAGACCGGCGAGATGCTGTGGATGGCGGAGATACCCGGATTCCGCGGCTCGCAGATCGACGGGGACGTGCTTCACGTATTTGCAACCGCGCCGCTTTTGAGCAACGGCAACATGTATACCTGCGCGGTAACGCAGGACCTGATCGCGGACGACGCCTACACGCTTTACTGCCACGACGCGCTTACCGGTGCGATGAAATGGCGGCAGGATTTCTGTCAGGTCAGCCGCACTGGTTCGGTGAAGAATACGAGTATCCTCGCGAAAGTCAAAGCAGGTTTTGCGATGCCTGCGGTGTTGCGCAAGGGCCGCGGGATGGTTTACGTAAGCACCAATGCCGGGGTGGTCGCGGCGATAGATTCACGCAGCGGCGAGATTGCCTGGCTAACCCGTTACGACCGCGGGCCGGGCGGCGACCTTGTCAACCGGTGGGAAGAAAAGTGGGCTTACAGCCTGCCGGTGGTGGCGCGCGGCAAACTCTTCGTTACGCCGCAGGACAGCGATCGGATGTACGCGTTTGACCTGCGCACGGGCATGCCGGTTTGGTTCGTGGACCGGAAATCGGCCGACGGCAACCGCAGTTATCTGGTGGCGGTCGACGCGGTAACCGGCCTTGTGTTTTTGGGTGGCGATACGCTGACGGCCTACGATATGAACGGCAAAAAGGCGCTCGATCCGGTCAAGGTCGAAGGCGGCGTCATCGGTACGGGAGTGCTGGCCGGCCGGGACCTCGTCGTGCCGACGGGCCGGGGCCTGTTGCGCGTTGCGATCGGGGCGTCGCTTGCGGACGGGGCGCTGAAGACGACGCCGATAGGTGGCTGGGAGAAAATGCTGCCGGGCGGGCGGAAATTTTTCGAAGAGGCCGGTCGTTGCTCGCTTTCGCTGGTATCGGGGGTGATGCTGGTAGAGTCGGGCAGGAATTTCGCGGCGGTATACGACCTGCAAAAATACAAGGAAATTCTTCGGCAGAAGATCGCGGATACCGGGGACGACCGCAACGTGATCCGGCTGCGGATGGCCGAAGTTCTCAAGGCCGAAGGCGAGGCCGACGAGGCGCTGGGCGAGTTCAAGCGGGCGCTCGAGGGCCTGCGCGGGCAGGCCGGAGCGATGGAGCGTTTCGACGAGGAGGCTTACCTCTCGTATCTGGGTGTGGCACCGTCGACGTTGCGGTATTACAGCGAAAACCTCATTCGCGCGCGGGAGGGGCTGGCGGAGACCGCCTATTCCGCGGCGCTGAACCTGTTGGGACAGAAACCTGAGAAGGTCGATTATCAAAAACTTTACCGCGGCAAAATCGCGCCCGAAAAGGACAGCAGGATACTGGGCTACCTCATGCAGGCCGGCGAGTATGCGACGACGACGCGCGCTTACGTGGACGCGCAGTTGGTTTTGCTGACGCGCGGCAAGGCAATGGAAGACTGGCAGGGGTGCGTGGATTTACTGGTGGAGATGGCGGGCAGGCCGGACGCCGGCGTTTACGACTTTGACCGCTATGTGGCCGGATCGGTTATTGCCGACGTGGCGCTGTTCGCTTCCGAGGAGATTGATGCTCTGTTGGATGCGCACGGCCGGGAGTTGTACGAAAAATACGAGCCGGCGGCGGATGCTCTGCTGAACAAAGCGCAAGCCTCGGGCCGACCGGCGGATTATTTCGAGATGGTTCTCCGGTATCCCAACAGTCTGCGGGCGCGCATCGCGTTGCTGTGGGCTATAGAACGGGCGCAGAGCGGCAAAAATTACAGGGATATGGTGCTCTATGCGCAGGAATTTTTGTGGCGATATCGCGGCGACGTTGTGGCGACAGACGATGCGGCGATAGACGACGCGGCGATAAACGCGACGGCGTACATGGCGGAGGGCTATGCGGCGCTGGGCATGCACGACGAGGCGGAGCGCACGCTGGCTGATATGCGGGCGCTCGCGAGGGCGACGAAGGTCTCGCAGGTGGTCGTCGGCTCCAAAACATATGGGATAGAAGAATTCGCTACGAGAGTCGCCCGCCGCATCGCCGACACTCGGCAATACGGCCGTTCTTCGTTCGGGGCGGGTGTTCTGACCGTGAAACGGCCGATTTACACGCTATCCAACCCATACATCGGCGAGTACGTGCTGCTGGTGCCGGAGGGTTGTGCGCCGGAAGGTATGGAGAACCGGGTTTTCATTTTGCAGAGCGCCGGCATTACCGACAAGGCGGTGCTGGCCTGCGTAGAGCGCGAAACGCTCCAGACCGTCTGGAGGGTTGTGCTGCCGCTGGAGGTGGGGTTGCCGCCCGATCTGCTCGACTACCGCGCCGGATATTCGGGCAACAATCTGGTGCTGGTGCATCGCAAGGGCGTTATGGGGCTGGACCCGGCGGATGGGTCGGTACACTGGAAGCGGTATTTTTCTCTGCGAGCGCCGAAAGAATCGAGGCTCAGCAGGCAGCATACCGCAGTTTCGGGTGGCGTCGACATTGTTTACGTGCGGCTGGGCCATAGCGCAATCATAGGCAGTATCGCGGTATATTTGAACGTGCCTTCGGACCCGACCAACCTGTATGCGCTGAATTCGCGCACCGGCAGGTTGCTCTGGAAGACCGGCGTCGGCGGCGAAGTTTTGT
>JAUWEX010000162.1 GCA_030607235.1 Planctomycetota bacterium
CGGGCAAGCCCCGCCTGGCGCGGCAGAGCATGTTCTATTGCGGTCTGTTCGGCAGTGTTCTCATGGCGGCGGTCGGCGTGGCGTTGTACCTGTTTCGCTACGACGTATCTCGGATTTTTCTCCCGTCGGACGACGTTCTTATGCTCGCGGCGCAGTGCCTGGTCATCGCGGCCCTCTCGCAGATACCGATCGGCTTTTGCATGATACTCATGGGCGGCCTGCGCGGTGCGGGCGACACGGTCAGCCCCATGATAGTTGCGCTGGTGGGCGTGATTTTGGTAAGATTGCCGCTGGCGTACTACTTCGTTATCGTGCTGGAGAAGGGCCTGATATACGTGTGGTGGGCCAGCGTGATCGACTGGATGGTGCGCGCGTTTATCGTGGTACTTATTGCTCGTTTCGGACGGTGGCATCGGATAAAGGTGTAGCGGCATGAGAATAAAAAATCTGCATCGATGGGACATACCGCCCAAAAAGGCCGTCAAACTTCAGCGCGCCCTGGCGCAACTGGTTATTCGCGAGGATCACGTCAGGAAGGTCAAAAAAATCGCCGGCGTCGACGTCTCCTATATGCCCGACGACGACACGCTCTACGCCGGAGCGGTCGTGATCGACGTGGAGAAGTGGTGCATCGTCGAGGCCGCGTACGACGTTCAGAAAACCTCCTTTCCATACATTCCCGGGTTGCTCTCGTTCCGCGAGGCGCCCGCGATCCTCGGCGCGCTGCGTAAACTCAAGGCCGTGCCCGATGTCGTGATAGTCGACGGCCAGGGCCTCGCCCACCCGCGCCGCTTCGGACTGGCCTCGCATCTGGGCGTGGTGCTCGACCGGCCCACGATCGGCTGCGGCAAGTCGCGCCTGGTCGGAACCTACGAGGAGCCGGGCAAAAAATCCGGCGCGATGTCGAACCTCATGGACGGCAACGAAATCATCGGCAAGGTACTACGCACCCGCGACGGCGTCAGCCCGGTGTACGTCTCCGTCGGGCACAAGGTAACGCTTCCACGCGCCTGCAAAATCATAATGGACAACCTCTCGATCTACCGTCTGCCCGAAGCCACCCGCGCCGCGCACGCCTACGTCAATCATGTCAGGAAAAATCTCTAAATGTGCGGCATCTGCGGGATAATCAACCACGACCCGGCAAGGCCGGTGCAGCCCGAGGAGATTCGCGCGATGCGCGACGCGCTGGCGCACCGCGGCCCCGACGACACGGGGGAGTGGTTCGGCCCCGGCGCCGGACTCGGCCACCGGTGGCTCGCGATCATCGACCCCGAAGGCGGCCACCAGCCCGTATCCGACGACCGCGCCGGACTGCACCTGATATTTAACGGCGAGATATACAACCACCGCGAACTGCGCGAAGAACTCGAAAAGGACGGCGTGGAATTCCGCACGAAATCGGACTCCGAGGTTCTGCTGCGCCTGTTCGAGCGCGACCGCGAGCGGATGCTGGGGCGTCTGGTAGGGATGTTCGCGATCGCGGTCTGGGACGAAAAAGACCGCAGCCTCTTTCTCGCGCGCGACCACATCGGCCAGAAGCCGCTGTATTACCGGCACGGCGCGGACCGTTTCGCCTTCGCCAGCGAACTGAAATCGCTGCGGCGCATGAGCGATTTCGACGAAAACGTATCGCGCAGCGCGATTTCTTTTTATCTTAGTTACCAGTACGTGCCGCATCCGCTGAGCATCTACGAAAACGTCTTCAAACTGCCGCCCGCGCACTATGCGGTCTTCCGGGACGGCGCGCTGTGCGTTGAGCGATGGTGGAATCCGTTCGACGCGGGCGCAAAATCCGGCTCCGTGCGCGAGACGCTCGAAAAGGCGGTCGAGGCCTGCATGGTCAGCGACGTGCCCGTCGGCTCGTTTCTCAGCGGCGGCATCGACTCGACCATCGTTACCGCGCTGATGGCCGCGAAATCCGAGAAGAAGATTACCGCCTTCAACATCGGCTTTGACGAGCCCGAATACGACGAGAGCGGCTATGCGCGGCAGGCTGCGGACTACATCGGGGTCGAGTTTGTCGGCGACGTGGCGCGACCGAATGTGCCCGAGGCGTTTCGCAGACTCGTCGACGACCTCGACGAGCCGATGGCCGACTCCTCGGCGATTCCGATGAGCCTGCTGTCGGGCCTGACCTCCGGGCACGGCAAGGTGGCGCTTTCCGGCGACGGCGGCGACGAATTGTTCCTGGGATATCCGCGTTACAAGGCGGTCGCGCTGGCGGCGCGGATCGACCGGATGCCGCGGTTTCTGCGCCGGATACTTTTCGGCGGGTTCTGGAAGTTCGTGCCGGAGTCGCTCGAACAGAAGACCTTCCGCCGCCGACTCAAACGCTTCGTATCGGCGCTGGCGATGGAGCCGATGCGGCGGTACTACGAGTGGATAACGATTTTTTCCGACGAGCAAAAGGCCGCTTTGATGGGCGCGGATGCGACTGATACGTTTGGGCTGCTGCGCGACAGCGCCTACGCCGCGCGCTGCTCCGACGACGTGAGCAAGGCCGCCGCGTTCGATATCGAATACTACCTGCCGTGCGATCTGATGGCCAAGGTCGACCGCACGAGCATGGCGCATTCGCTGGAGGTGCGCGCGCCGTTTTTAGACCATCGACTGGTCGAGTTGGCCGTATCATTAAGCGTGAAAGATCGTCTTCGGGGCGAGGGCGGCAAGTTCGTGCTCAGAAAGGAGTGCGACGATCTGCTGCCGCGCTGCACGGTGAACCGGCCCAAGATGGGCTTCGGCGTTCCCGTCGGGCGGTGGCTGCGCGAGGATATGGCGGAGATGGTGCGGGATATTTTGCTCGATTCGACCAGTTGCGGGCGCGGACTGTTCGATGCGCGCTGTGTCGAGAATCTTGTTCTCATGCACCTGAAGGGCCGCGCGGACAACGGGGCTGCGCTCTGGGCGTTGATGTGCCTGGAGTGGTGGATGCGGGCCGCGAAAAAGTAATCATTTTTGTTTTGGAGAGTTTTGCGATGAGATCGGGAACGCTTCGTGTAGGGCTGGTTTTGTTGTGTGCGATTTTTCTGTGCGCGGGTTTGATCCGCGCCGACGCGCCGCAGTCGTCGCCGCCGACCGCCGAAGTCCGGCGCATCCTCGCCGGAGGTTTTATGCAGATTGGCGTCGCGCCGACGGTTTATGTTTTCGGTCCCGACGGCATCAACCTGCTCGTTGCCGGTCGCGGCACGGTGCAGATGTGGACTGTGCCTTTTACTGTGCCGAGTTGGGAATTTTTCGTGGAGGACCACATTCTCGGCGCCGCCTTTGCGCCTGACGGGAAACACTTCCTTCTCTTGTTGCAAAAACTCGACGGGAGCCAGTCTTGCGAGATGCGCTCTTATGCTTCCGCCGACGGGCGGACGCTGCACGCGGCCGATCTGCCCGCCTCGCTGGAGCCACAGGGCGCGGTCGCGGCCACGGCCGATTCCGCAGCGGGTATCTTTCTTGCGCGCGGGAAGGGGATTTTCCGCTGTTCGCTGGTCGATGAGTCGGCCCCGGCCGAGGTGCTCGAAAGTATAAACGACCTGGTGAAAAAACTCGGCGATACTTCTTTCGAGGTTCGCCGCAAGGCCGCGGAAGGACTGAAAAAAATGGGCCGCGTGGCGCTGCCCGCGCTTAAGGCGGCGGTGATGTCCGAAGACGATGAGGTCTCCGCAGCGGCGCTGGAGATTGTACTGCCTCTCGAAAAGGCTGCCTCGGGTAAATTCTTCCGTAGCGAAGGCGCAACGGAAATGAAGGTTTCGGACAACGGCGAATTTCTGTTTGCGAAATTCCCCGGTCGCATTATGCGCTGGAATCTGAACAAAGACGAGAGGAAGGTGAAAGGTGTAGGGGGCATTATCGAACCGGTTTCGGCTTTCGCTGTTTCGGCGGACGGCCAGTGGAAAGCCATCGCAAGCGGAAAACACGGGATATCGCTTTTTCATCTGACAAAACGAGAGGGCGATACGGTGTGGGTGAATAACTCCGGGACGCAGGTGGTTCGCACGGACGGGTACGTGGAGTTTTCGCCCGATGCAAAACGGCTGTATACCTACGACCGCTTCGCGCAGACCGTCGGCGTGTGGTCGGTGCCCGATTTGAAGCCGCTGGGCGAGATGAAAATCTCCGGACGGCTTGACGTTGCGGCCCGGCACGTGTCGCCGCGTGGGGATTATTTCGTGATGAACGATCACGGTTTGAAAATTTACAAACTTGCCGACTTTGAACTTGCTCCCGCATTTGTGCAGGCGCCGCGACAGTACCGGCCGGGCGTGGCGGCGATTTCGGCGGACGGCAGGCGTGTCG
>JAUWEX010000035.1 GCA_030607235.1 Planctomycetota bacterium
GGGGGGGGGGGGGGGGTAAGCGCCACGGGGAGTGATGAATGTTGTCGGTTGCCTTACGGCAGGTAGTCGGCGAAATCAAACGGATACGCCATATGCTGGTCTGTTCCACCGCCGTTGGGCGTGGTCCAGAAAAGAGTGCGCGGATTCCAGTTGTTCCTCAGGCGCTCCATATACAGCGCCGTTCCTAATTCCCCGCAATCTGTGATGTTAGTGGGGAAACAAGACATCTCCGTCGCGCCCAAAAAGGACGCGGCCTGATTATTCCAATTTATTTCACATAACTCTCCCTTAGTTTGACTGCGGACAGGAACTGCGTCCTGGTGCGGTTACCGTATTGCTCAATTTTTACGACGCCGATCCCCTCTACGAAATACCAGTCCTCAGCCAGGGTACTTGGGTTCGATCCCAAATTCCACGTCTCGATTATGCGTGCCCGTAGCGCTCTACCCTCATAGCCGATATCCGTCTTGACGTACACCCAATCATAGGATATCTCCCAGCGAGCGGAGGAAACATCCGTGCCCCCATCATCCAGTACCGTATAGTAAGTCTGATAGATATCGATACTGTCGTTCCAGACATCAAGTGCGGCGGGCAGCATAATATACGGCGGAGTGGTTTCCCCCTGCCCCCGAACGAACCATATCCATCTTTCCAGTTCCCCGTTAACATATCTACCATCATCCGGCATATTATCGAAATACCCGCTAAAATTCCCGCCCGCGTTTGACGCGACCAGATAATCGTTGTACCAGTGCAGGTACCAGTTGATCACAACGCTGGGCGAGCCGAAAATTGGATACGTGCCTGTAGCGTTTTGACTACACCGCAAAAACGTGTGGGAGTTTTTGTCTTCGTGAATATCAAACCTGGTCAGCTTGGATGAGATCGTAATATTCTCCAGTGCCCAGTAATTCCCCTTCTCTATTTCCCAATAACCCGTCGTGTCGATGGTCTGTGGCGCCATCTCTATATGCCAGTCGGCACCGGTAATAGCCTCGGCCGCGGCCTCAAGTTCCGAAGCCTGGACCTTGCCATCGTGGTTGTAATCCCAGCCAAGCGCCCAGTTGATATCGCTCTGTTTCGCCACGCCTTTATCGACCCAGCCGTTGCGGAAATAATGTACATACGGATCTCCGACGCTCATCACTCCGTCTTCGTCGTGATCGTAGATAAACGAATACACATCGCAATCCGTCTCTGCGGGAGCGGACGCAAGACTACACGACCACGTATGAACGGTCTCGTTGTTGGCGAAAGTCTGCAACTCTCCGATCTGAACCTTTCCGTCGGAATTGGCGTCGTAGCCCAGGGCGATTATCGCATTAACCATATCCTGTGTGGCCTTGCCGCGATTGTTTTCGCCCGGCATATACGGGTTGCTGCGGAAGACATGGAGATATGGGTCCCCGGCGCTCACCGTTCCGTCATTGTCTTTGTCGTAGACGGTGGACGTAACGCCCATGACTATCGTGGACTGCAAAATCACCGTCCAGTCGTCATCGGTCGTGCCGTTCATCATCGCCTCAAACTCGCCGACCTGCACATTGCCGTCAGAGTTGGAATCATATCCACCGTAAATAACCGCATTGAGATGCGACTGAGCGATATAACCGGGATCGATATATCCCGTCGCGTCATTTCTGTGTTCGTAGCGGTCTCCAACGTTAATAATATTGTTGTTGTTCAAATCGTAAATCACAGAATAGATTGACGGGTTCACAAGAGAAATATTCCATGTATCCTGTGTAGCGTTCTCGGCCCACGCATCGAGTTCGCTGACCTGGACCTTGCCGTCAGAGTTGTAATCATAGCCATCGGCGATAATTGTATCGATTTGCCACTGAGAGGCAATTCCTCCGTTAACTACTCCGTTACTGTAATGATGTTCGTATAGATCCCCGACCGAAACCGTTCCGTCATAATCCATATCCGTTATGGTTGAAGTAACTGTCAGGCCGGTGGCGTGAACAAAGGAAAGCGGCAAGGCCGCCATGACGAGAATCAATAAAACTAATTTATCTTTCATAATCGTTGTCTCCATAAATTGAGGAATAAAAAAGTAGCGAAAAAAACATGATTAAACGCATTTATTTCGCAATATGCCTGACAGCCATCCTTTCTGAAAAATGACAGATGTTCGTTAAGCGAACAGGTGTCGCCAATAAAAAAAGCCGCACCGAAAATCGGTGCGGCTTTTGCCTGCGCTTCCTGGCGGACCCGGTGGGCCCGCAAAATTATACAACTTCAATCGGATCATAACAGACCAAACAGCGTACTGAAAACATTCCCTGTTTAGAACACCTCTATATTACACCCGATTTCTCCGATGTCAAGGGCAACCTCCTCAAATACTTAACTTTTTTAATCCAAGTCGACCGCGCACTCACACCCCGGAAAACGCTCATTTCGCAAAAGCAACGGAATTATGTTGACCCCATATCCCGTTTTGTGATAAATGAAAAGTATTCTGTAGCGGCTCGCAGTATAAATAATGAGCGACAAGTTATTGTAGGCGGTATATGCCCAGATATAACAAAAAGCGCAAGGCGGCTGTTGATGCCATAGTAAAGGAAGACATTTACAAGGCTGTTAACAGGATACTTTCTAAATATCATCCCAGGCAATTTACCATGAGTCTCGTGGCGCGGGAGGCCGGAATAGCAAGGGGAACCTTATACAATTATTTCAAAAGCAAGTCTGAACTTGTCGTATACGCGATTATGAGAGCCATAAAATCTTATGAGGATCGCATGCAGCGCATTGCGGCCTCGGACATGCCGGCGTGGGACAAGCTCCTGGCCATTGCCGAGTTGGATATGAGCGTACCCAGTGAAAAAAGGCAACTTGTCTCGCTCCTGTTTCAAATGGTATCGCGGGCTACCATGCAAAAAGAGGCGGAAAAATCCATAAGACAGGAAGAAGAGTGTATTACAAAGATAATCGAAAGCGGATTACGCCAGGGTATATTCAGAGATATTCCGGCAAGTGATATCCTGACAGCCTATTTCGGAATTGTCGAAAAGTTTGCTAATCGCATATTGGCCGACAAAAGCAATCGAACGGTCGCCGAAGACGTAAAAATTGCCATGGGGATATTTATGAACGGAGTAACCGCTCGCCAGTCCTGACATAAAGGCCGACAACTCCTTACAATATTTCACCGAAATCAGCATTGCCCACGCCCCGCAGACAGCAAAAAAATTCCCGGCGTTTCGCTTGACTAGACCGCCGGACTGTGATAGATTTCCCGCTCAAATCGGATGATGGCGGTGGCAGAGCGCCTGGACTACACTCCGGGCCACCGAAGGTGCAAGCCCCGGTCGGGGTGAAACTCTCAGGTTTTCAACCATCGCCGGACGAACCTCTGGATTTGGACAAGACAGGGGGATATGATATGAAACGTATCATATCCCCTTTTATTTTTTCACGTTCGATCGTGTTTAGAGAGGCGTTTGCAATGTCAAAGAAACAAAATGTCGATTTCCTCTTCCGTGGCGAGATCGCCGAGGTGGACCCCGCGGTCCGGCGGCTGATCGATCTCGAAGA
This sequence comes from Planctomycetota bacterium, assembly GCA_030607235.1. Classification (GTDB taxonomy): domain Bacteria; phylum Planctomycetota; class B129-G9; order B129-G9; family B129-G9; genus JAUWEX01. Next base: position 3,550 of record JAUWEX010000035.1, read on the forward strand.
AGAGCGTCAGGTCCGCAAGTTAATCATGATCGCCTCCGAAAGCACCGCCCCACAGGCGGTCCGCGAGGCGCTTGGCTCGGTCTACACCAACCTCTACGCCGAAGGCTACCCCTCGGCCAAAATGTACCTCGACAACGAGGAGAAACTCAACGAGCACAACCACCAACTCTCGTATCTGCGCCGTTACTCCGACCGCCGCTACTACAAGGGCGTCGAAAACACCGACTTCATCGAAGCGCTCGCCCGCAGGCGCTGCGCCGAGGTCTTCGCCGCCAACGGAGTCAGCCCCGAGGACATCTTCGTCAACGTCCAGCCCCTCTCCGGCGCGGCCGCCAACAACGCCGTCTACCAGGCGTTCACCTGCAACGGCGACACGGTCATGGGCCTCGACCTGGCGCACGGCGGCCACCTCACGCACGGCAGCCCCGTCAACCGCACGGGTATGTCGTATAACATCGTAACCTACAAGACCAACCTCCAGACCGGCCTTCTGGACTACGACCAGATCGCCAAACTCGCCAGGGAATACAAACCCCGGATGATTATCGCCGGGTACAGCGCCTATCCGCGCACCATAGACTGGGCCAAGTTCCGCGAAATCGCCGACAGCGTCGGCGCGACGCTGCTGGCCGACATCTCGCATCCCGCCGGACTCGTGGCAACGGGCGAGTTTCCCAGTCCCGTCGGATACGCCCACGTAACGTCCTTCACGACGCACAAGACCCTTTGCGGCCCAAGAGGCGCGTGTATCCTGACAACCACCGCCGAAAACGCGGCCCTCGTCAACTCCGCCGTTTTCCCCGGCGAGCAGGGCGGTCCGCACATAAACAACATCGTGGCCAAGGCGGTTTCGTTCCAGATAGCCAAGAGCAACGAATTCAAAAAACTTCAGAAAGCAATCAAACAAAACGCACAGGCTCTCACCGAGGCCTTCCTTGCCGAAGACCTCGACATCGCCTACGGCGGCACCGACAGCCACCTCACGCTGGTCAACCTGCGCAAATTCAAGGGCCTCGACAATGCCCCCCTGAGCGCCGAAGTGCCCTCGCGCATCCTCGACATGTGCGGCCTGACCTGCAACAAGAACTCGATCTTCGACGACGAGGTCCCCTCCTACCCCAGCGGCCTGCGCTTCGGCACCACCTGGGTTACACAGCGCGGCCTGGGCGGGGATCACATGAAGGACATCGCCAAAGTCGTCGCAAAGTTGCTCAAAAATATCAGCCCGTTCGACTACATCGGCCTGCGCGGAATTCTGGGCCGCGGCAAGATGAATCTCAAGGTCCTCGAAGAGATCAAGCGCGACATCGCCGCGATAGCCGCGGACGCGACGGCCGACATCGAGCCTGACACCGGCAGCGAATATCCCTATTACACCCCCATCGAGGTCAAGACCGGCAAACAGACCGTTCTCGCGGCGGCGAACAAAAAGGCCGGAGCCAAAACGGCCGAGGTCGGCGGCTGGGAAGTGGCTATGAGTTACGGCGAAACAAAAGACGAGATCGCAGCCGCCAGGAAAGACGCCGTCGTGACGGACCTGACCGGCTTTACGCCGATAGGCGTTTCGGGCCTGCGCGCCAACAACTTCATCTCGCAAATCTGCACGCAGAACACCTACGCGATGAAGCCCGGCGACACCGTCCACACCTTCATCCTCGACGATGAGTGCAAACTCATCGACGACGTTGCAATTATCCGTGGCAAAAAAGACTCTCATGGCCGCGACACCTACACGATCCTCGGCCACCCCGAAAACACCGAGCGGCTGTTGCTGTGGCTGCGCGGTCTGGCGGACGGATACATCCTGTTCGACAATGACGACGTAACCGGCAAGGTCGAAGGCCCGGTGGTGGTCGAAGACCTCGCCTCGTGCCTCGACGCTGAAGCGCGCCGCGCCGTCATCGCCGTCTACGGTCCGAAGGCCGCCGAAAAACTCGGCGAGGCCGGAAAGGTCGAGAGCGGCAATATCGTCTGCGCGAAAGTTCACGGCATACCCGCGGTCGCGGCGCACCTCGAATGCCCCGCCGCCGGAAGCGCGTTTTTCCTGTTTGCGCACCCCGACAAAATCGAAGGCACCTGGAACAAACTCGTCGACGCAGGCGTCAAGCCCGCGGGCAAGGCGGCGCTGGACGCGTTGCGGAAGGAAGTCGGCGCGCCGGACTATTCCACCGACGCGCGCCCGACGGGCATCGAGTTGTACAAGAAGTGCGAAGACAAGTTCGACTTGTTCAAATTCTATTTCGTCGGCCAGAAAGAGATTGTCGCCGAAGTCAAACCCAAAGCGGACAAGAAGAAGTTCGCCTGGAAGGAAGTCGAAGGTGCAATCAAGCGCACAACGATTTACGAAGAACATTTGAAACTGACCAGCAAGGCCTTTATGGTCCCGTTCGCGGGCTGGGAGATGCCGGTGTGGTACAGCAGCGTCGGCGAGGAGCACGCCGCGGTGCGCAACACATCAGCCCTGTTCGACGTATCGCACATGGGCGTGCTGGGCTTCGACGGCGAGTACGCACCGCGCTTTTTGGATATGGTTACGAGCAACTACGTGTTCTGGCTCGAACCCGGCCAGTCGCATTACTCCTATATATTAGGCCCGGACGGCGACATCGTCGACGACTGCATGGTTTACTGTCTGGCGCGCGACCGCTACCTCATGGTCGTCAACGCCTCCAACGCCGACAAGGTCATTGCGTGGTTCAACGCCGTTATCTCGGGCGAGGCGCTGCTCGACCACGATAACCCGACCAAGCGGCTCGAAGCGGAATTCACCTTCCGCGACCTCAAAGACACCGCGGTGTCGGGCAGGGACAGCAGGATCGACCTGGCATTGCAGGGACCGAACTCGCTAAAGATATTGCAGGCGCTCACCGACGACCCGGAAAAAATCGATCGCCTCTCGCGCATACAGCGCACGGGCCTGATCGAGATCGAACTGGGCGGCATCGACCTGATCGTAAGCCGCACGGGCTACACCGGCGAAGAAATCTCATTCGAGATTTTCGTACATCCCGACAAGTCGGTCGAGTTGTGGACTCTCCTGCTCGAAAAAGGCAAGCCCTTCGGCGTAGTTCCGGCGGGACTCGGCTCGCGCGACACGACGCGCACCGAAGCGGGCCTGCCGCTGTACGGCCACGAACTCGAAGGCGAATTCGGCATCACGCCGTTCGGCGCGGGTTATCCGGCCTACGTCAAACTGCACAAGCCTTTCTTCATCGGCAAAAAACCGCTGATGGAAAAGGAAGCCAAACGCAAACGCGAAATCGTGCGCTGGAAGATGAACAACAAGGGCGTCAAGTCGGTACACACCGGTGACCCGGTCGTCAACAAGCGCGGCCAGTACGTCGGCAAGGTAACGAGCGCGTGCCTGGTCGAGAGCTGCCAGATGGGCCTGGCCTACATCGACCGGAAATATCTGGACGAAGGCACGCAACTCGGCATCTTCGCGATTCCGCATGACAAGATGAAGCCCGAAAAGGCCAAAAACGAACTGGACAAGGGTGACAAACTCTACCTGCACGAGTGGGCAACCGTTATTTTGCGTTTCCCCGAAAAGCCAATGGGTCTGCCGCAGGCCCGCGCAAAGCGAGCCGCCGAGCAGGCGCAGAACGACAATTAACCGTATCAGAACCGTAAGCACGAAAAAAACACTATTACTCAGAGGTGCAAGATTATGTGGCCAAAGGATCTTAAGTATTCCAAGTCCCACGAGTGGGGGCGCGTCGAAGGCGACATCGTAACGATGGGTTTCTCCATGTTCGCGGTGAAACATCTCAGCGACCTGGTATTCATCGACCTGCCTGACGCGGGCGACGAAGTAACCCAGGGCGAGAGTTACGCCGAAATCGAATCGGTCAAGGCCGTTGCCGACGTATACGCGGTGGTTTCCGGCAAGATCGTCGAAGTCAACGAATCGCTGGACGGCGAGATCGAAAAGATTTCCAAGGACTGCTACGGCGAAGGCTGGATCGTGAAGATCAAGATGTCGGATCCCAGCGAACTCGACAACCTGATGGATGCCGACGAATACACCAAATTCGCCGAAGCCGAAGAAGACGCTCACTAAACTGTGCGGCAATAACCGCACTGTTGATACAGTAAACACAAAGACGGCAAACGAGCCCGCGCCTCCTTATTAATTTAAGGAGGTCGCATGTTTCGTACGGATAGCCGCCTGGTAAAGATTTCCGTTTTTTCCGACCGTTGCCGCACGCTCTTATCTAACCGACACGGCGCGATGCGGATTGGAGGTTAAACATGCCGTATATCCAAAACACAAAACGCGAAACCGACGAGATGCTCAAAACCATAGGCGTCAAGTCGATCGACGAACTCTTCGCCGCAATACCCGACGAAGTCAAGGTAAAGGGCGAACTGAAAATGCGACCGGCGATTTCCGAGATGGAACTGCTGGCCGAGATCGAAAAACTGGCGACCGCCAACAAGGGCACGGGCGAATACGTCTCGTTCCTGGGCGCGGGCGCGTACAACCACTTCATCCCCTCGATGATCGACACCATATCGTCGCGCGGAGAATTCCTAACCGCCTACACGCCCTACCAGGCCGAATCGAGCCAGGGCGTGTTGCAGGTAATCTTCGAATTCCAGTCGCTGATCGCCGAACTCTGCGGGATGGACATCAGCCAGGCATCGCTCTACGACGGCGCTACGGCGGTATGCGAAGCGATATTCCTGGCCAAGGCCTACGCGAAAAAACGCAAAGTCGTGCTCGTTTCCAAAGGCATACATCCCGAAACGCTGCAAACGATAGACACCTACTTCACCAACTTCGACATTGAGATCAAGCGCATCCCGCTCGAAGGCGGCACGACCTCGGAATCGGCTCTCAAAGCCGCGCTTTCCGACGACGTTATCTGCTTCGCGTTCCAGTCGCCCAACTTCTTCGGCTGCGTCGAAGACGGCGACAATCTCTCGCAGATGACGCACGAAACCGGGGCCTATCTCATCGCGTCGGTCAACCCGATTTCGCTGGGCCTGCTCAAAGCTCCGGGCGAGTACGACGCCGACATCGCCTGCGGCGAGGGCCAGCCTCTGGGAATGCCACTGTGCTACGGCGGGCCGTACCTGGGGTTCATAGCCGCCAGGGAAAAATTCGTGCGCAAGATGCCGGGGCGCATCGCGGGCGCGACGGTGGACACCGACGGCAACCGCGGTTTCGTGCTGACTTATCAGACGCGCGAGCAGCACATCCGCCGCGA
>JAUWEX010000308.1 GCA_030607235.1 Planctomycetota bacterium
GGAAGTCTGGTCGTGAGCGCGGGGCGGTTTCGTGTAACGTTTTTGCCCTCTGAGAAGAGTGGCTTTGTCGATCGCGGCGCGACGATCTTCGACGCGGCCCTGGACGCCGGTGTCGAGATCAACAGCGTCTGCGGCGGGCAAAAGCAGTGCGCCAAGTGCAAGGTGATCGTCCGCGATGGCGCGGTGCGGCGCGGCGCGACCGTCATGCTCGACTCGCGCGAAATCGCCGAGGGCTATGTTGCCGCCTGCGATACCTTTGTCGAGAGCGACCTGACCGTAGTCGTGCCCATAGAGACGATCCAGGGCGAGGGAAAAATCCTGCGCGGCGAAAAAGCTCAGGCCGAACTCGAACCACCGCCGCCCGAGCCGGTTGATATTTTGGATGCAGAACCGGGGCTGGCCGTCGATATCGGCACGACCACGATCGTGGCCTATCTCGTGGACACGAAATCCGGCGCAACGCTGGATATCGAAGCGAAATACAATTCGCAGATGAAGTACGGCGAGGACTACATCAAGCGCATAATTCATCTCGAACAAAACGCCGCCGCCGAAGAGATGCAGCGCCTGCTCGTAGAGGACATCAACGAACTGACGGCGAAACTGTGCGGTCGTTGCGGTCTTGATGCGGGGGCGGTGAAAAGGGCCGTGATCGCGGGCAACACGGCGATGCATCATTTTCTCCTGCGGCTCGATCCGGGCGGAATCCGCCGCGAGCCGTTCGAGCCGGTAACGAATTTTCCGCCGCCGCAAACCGCCGCAGCGCTGGGCTTGAAAATTGACCCTGCGGCGAAAGTCGATATCCTGCCGAGCGTGTCGGTTTACGTCGGCGCCGATATCGTGGCGGGCGTCCTTGCGGTGGGGCTGCTGAAAAAACCGGGCCTGTCGCTGTTTGTCGACGTGGGCACCAACGGCGAGATCGTCCTGAGCGGCGGCGAGTGGGCCGTGTGCTGCTCGGCGTCGGCGGGGCCGTCTTTCGAGGGCGGCGGGGTAAAGCACGGCATGCGCGCGACCGAGGGCGCGATCGAGGACGTTGCGATTTCGCCGGACGGTGCGGTGCGCTTTGCGACGGTCGGCGGCACGAAGCCAAAGGGCATTTGTGGTTCCGGGCTGATCGACTGCCTCGCGGAGATGTTTCGCGTCGGAATTCTGGAGCGCAACGGCAGGCTCGCGGGTGATGCGATACGTAGCGACGAAGACGGCACGGCGGAATTTTTGCTGGTGTCCGCTTCGCAAAGCGCCACGGGGCGCGACATCGTCATCAACCAGATCGACGTGACGGACCTGCTGCGATCCAAGGCCGCGGTCTTTGCGGCGGTAGCGATTTTGTGCGAATCGGTCGGCGTGGCATTGCGCGATATCGAGCGGATTTTTATCGCTGGCGGATTCGGTAATTATCTGAATATCGAAAACGCCGTGCGGATCGGTTTGCTGCCGGACGTAGAGCGCAGCCGGTATCACTTCGTCGGCAACACCGCGATAGCGGGCGCGAGGCGCTGCCTGCTCAGTCCCGAGGCGCTGGCCGAGGCCGCGGAAATAGCGCGCTCGATGACCTACATCGACTTGATGCGCAACAACCAGTACATGGATTACTATCAGCAGGCGATGTTTCTGCCGCATACGAATCTCGACCTGTTTCCTTCGATAAGATAACGGAGCGCCGATGACTTTTTCGATAGCGATATCCGGCAAAGGCGGAGTCGGCAAGACGACCTTCGCGGCGCTGGTGGTGGATTACCTGACGCGCAAACTCGGCCGGACGGTCCTTGCGGTGGACGCCGACCCAAACTCGAACTTCCACGATCTCCTGGGTGTTGAGATCGGATCGACGGTGGCCGACATTCGCGACAGGCTCGAGGCGGAAAAACTCAAACCGCCCGGCACGGGCATAAGCAAGGAGCGGCTGGTGCAGATGGAGATGCAGCAGGCCGTGCGGGAGTGCGGCAAGTTCGATCTGCTGACGATGGGGCGGCCCGAGGGGCCGGGCTGTTATTGCTACGTGAACAATCTCCTGCGCGAAAATCTCGCGCAGTTGGCCGAAAATTATCCCTGCATGGTCGTGGACAACGAGGCGGGGATGGAGCACATATCACGCCGCACTACGAACAACGTGGACGTTCTGTTCGTCGTAACCGAGCCGACGGTTGTCGGAGTGAAATCGGCGCGCAACGTCTTCGACATCACCGCCACGCTGCCGGTTGAGATCAGGAATCTCTGTCTGGTGCTCAATCGCGTGCCCGTCGGCGGGCCGGGCGCGGCGATAATGGAAAGGCTGGAGCGAAACGGTCTGCGGGCGCAGATTTCGATCGGCCTCGACGACGAGGTCGCGCGTTTTGCGGCGGAAGGCAGACCGCTGTCGGGGCTGTCGGCGGAAAATCCGATGCGGGTTGCGGTTGCGGA
>JAUWEX010000396.1 GCA_030607235.1 Planctomycetota bacterium
GTACAGCGACGGCAAAACGAAAACATCCATCCGCGCCATCAGTTCGTCCGCATCGTCGGTCTCGCCGACGAACACCACGCGCCCGGCGATGCCGAGCCGTCCGGCCAGCCGCTCAAGTCGCGTGCGCTCCGGCCCGTCGCCGACGAGCAGAAACTGCGTGGTGGGGTAGCGCCGCAAGACCATGCGCGCGGCGTGCAGCAGGATGGCGTGGTTCTTGACCGGCGTCAGCGGCGACACCGCGCCGACGGTCCTGCGGTACGGCGAGTAATTGGGGATGTTCGCGAGAACGTCCATATCGGCTCCTTGTGCGTTTTCACCTTTGTCTATTGCGATGCCGCCGTGGATGACGGTGATTTTTTCGGTTGGGATTTTTTCGACGGTTTCCAGATACCCCGCGACGGCGCGCGAGTCGGTGCATACAATTTCGGCAAAACGGGCGGGAAAACGTGAGGCAATTTTTTTGAGGGCGGCGTTTTCGAGGCCCGCGGCGGATTTGGTTACGACGAGTTTCGCGCCGGAGAACCGCGCGACGGCGGCCCCGAAGATACTCCCGCCGAAGGAATAAGCGTGGACAATGCGAAAGCGCGTCTCGCGGATGCGTCGCGCCATGCGTCTCGCCGCGAGCATCGCCGCCGGACCGTAGGCCCTGCGCAGGCCCAGGCACTCCACACCGATGCCGTCGGCCCGGAGTTCCGCAGCCGCTAGCGCATCGTCACCCACGCAGATCACGCGCGGCTCGAAGACCGAACGGTCGAGCGCGCGCGCCAGTGCGGCCACGCGCCGCGGCGCGTCGCCTTCGGCGAGCGTGTCGATGACGTAGAGAATGCCGATCCTGCCCATCGGGCGATTGCCTCACGAGTGATAATCAAGTTACGGGGCGCGGTGCGGATTGCGAACAGGTCTGCGACGGCGCGCCGCCGGTGCGGTTTCGGGCCGAACCGGGACGCGCGGAAAAGACGAAGCCCCACGCCGGGATCCGGCGACCGCATCGACAATCGCGCGAACGAGAAACGCCAGCGCAAAACGCGATGGCGGGCGGTAAAATCCCACGTCCACATCAGGCGGACATCCGCAAAGACGCACATCCCCTATCGAAAATATCGGCAGGATTCAACACGGGCTTAAGATTTGAAAGGAGGGATAATTTTATAAACCGGGTGCCTTACGTTAACAAAGATTTTGCATTTATATTGAAACCGTTTCCCATCCTTTTGGCATTATTCCCTGTTCTGCTCCCACCATTCCCGCCATTTTGTTTGATTGTCCCCGAAATGCTTTCCTGTAATTTTCGCGAGCGCCCGTGCCGCATTGCCTCGGACGAGCGATTCTTCATCCTTGAGGGCGGCAATCAGCGGCTCAACGGCCGCCTTACCTATCTTTACCAGCCTCACCACCGCACTACATCGGACATCCTCATTTTCGTCTTTGAGAGCGGCGATTAACGGCTCCACGGCGCGCTTGTCTCCTATCTCGCCCAGCACCCGTGCCGCGCTCTCTCGGACATTCTCATCTTTGGCCTTGAGGGGGTAGGCAATCAGCGGCTCAACGGCGGCCTCTCCTATCTTGCCCAGCGCCCGTGCCGCACTGAATCGGACGCGTCGGTTCTTATCCTTGATGGCGGCAACCAGCATATCTACCCCCTCCTCTCCAAGTTCTGCGAGTTTGTCCCATTTCTGCTCTGCAAACAGCAGGCGAGATTTCTGGAAAGCGTCGGCGGGTTGCCATTTCATGGCTCGCAGGGAATCAGC
>JAUWEX010000171.1 GCA_030607235.1 Planctomycetota bacterium
GATTGCGTGGTTCGTAGTTCTTGTCGCCGGAGCTAACGCCGGAATAATACATTGAATTTATCTTGTCCAGAATTTCAAAGTCATATTGGATGACACGTCCCGACACGGGAACCAGTTTGTTGCCATTCCAGACCCGATAGACGACCAATTTGCCACCGGAATCCAATACGGCGATCCCATCGTTATTGGACGTAATCTGAAAACGAGTCATTTGAAGGTCGCCTCGGCTGCTTTTTTGGGCTTGAGCGGGGAGGGGGTTGTCATTGATCAGCAAAAAAACCAAAACACCCAGGATACACACCATAACGCCCAGCAAGGCCATACCAAAGTATTTGTTGATATACATTGCAAAGTCCTCCATAAAATTTTTGTGGGCCGCAATTCTCCCACAAATGATTATACTCGCCGAAACAATCACGAGCAAGGAATTATTTCCTTCCAGTAGCCCTTGTTACCAGAACGCCTCAACCACGCAGGCCGCAATCTTTTCATTATTTTTCCCCGGTACCCCGGCTGCTGATACGTCGCAACGGCTTAAGTATTCAATATCAAATGTGTTGCGAAAAAGGCGGCCGCATATTCGAAGTATCGCAAACGGCAACACAAGTTAAAACGGATTGTGTGACTACCAGGCCGCGAGTTCGCCGACGATTTCCTCGACTATATCCTTAATTGTTGCAATCCCCAGCGTGTCGGCCGGCGTCTCGGAAATGTCTTCGACAACCATGACGATATGTTTGCGTTTGGACTGCATCGCCGCCAGCGCCGCGTGCACGGGCGTGTCGGCCGATAGCCGGAACGGTTCGCGTCGCATCCGGCGCACTCTCTGTTCGTCGCCGCCGCGCAGCGGCAGATCTAATATGTGCACGAAACCCGTAACCTCCTCCTTTCGGTCGGCGTAAAGCGGTACGCGCGAAAAGCACTTCTTCGACATCAGCGCCCGAATATCTCCGACGGTCGAGTTCATCGGCGCGGCGGTAACTTTTTGCATCGGAATCATCACGTCGCGCAGCGTCTTCGTGGAAAGTTCGAGGATATTTAGCACGGCGCTGTCCTGAAAACGCGACAGATATCCGTGTTCGCGCGCCTCCGAAAGCCGGGTCAGCAGATTGTCCGCATTTTTTTCGGTCTCGCCCTTTTTCGATCCCAGTGAGCCGAGAAACGCTCCCACCGACGAAAGGATCGCCGCCGGAATCGACAGAATGGTATGCGCCAGTTTTGCCGGCCAGCGATAATAGGGCACCATCGTGTCGGCGTGTGAGCGGAAAATGTTTTTCGGAATTACCTCGGCGAAGACGAAAAATACCGGCGCCAGGATCAGCGTCGCGATGATATCGGCTTGAGACTTGAGTCCCGAATACCTCATGAAAAGCCCGGTTAATGCGGCCGTTGCAAGGAAATTGCAGATGTTGTTTCCCAGTAGAATAGTGGCGATTATGTTATGCTGCTTTGAAACCAGATTCAGCACCATTCGCGCAGTGCTGTCTCCGCGCGCCGCTCTCACACGTAGTCGGAGCCTGTTCAGACAATAGATACCCGTTTCGTATCCCGAAAAGAACGCCGATCCGATCAGGCCGGTTAGAACAAGGGCAAGTGGGGGGAGTATTTCGGTCACGGTCTCTCCTCCCTGTTGATTGTCTCAACCACGATCGAAACCGGCCTGTTGCGGTGCACTTTCCTGAGCGTCATTCGCAATTGCCCGTAATCCACCGCCGCTCCGGCGCGCGGAATTTCGCCCAGCAGCGCCGCGACGAAGCCTCCGATCGTGTCGGCGGTATCGAGGTCCGCTTCGACCTCGAAAATCTCGCAGAAATCCCGCAGCGAATAACTCGCGTCGACCAGCCAGCGATTGTGCGACAATCGCGCAACCGGCGCGTTGGTCCGGTCGAACTCGTCTTCGATCTCGCCGACGATTTCTTCGAGCACGTCCTCCAGCGTTACTATGCCTTCGGTTCCGCCGTATTCGTTGACCACCACCGCGAAGGTCTGTTTTTCCTTCCGGAAATCGTTCAAAAGGCTCTCGACGCTTTTGTTTTCCGGCACGAACATAACCGGCTTGAGAATCTCGGCGATATTGTCGCCTTTGCCGGCGAACACGTCCTTTGCGCTTACTATGCCCGGTATCTCGTCGCGATTTTCGCCGTATACCGGGATGTTTTTCGTTTTCTTGCGCCTGACCAGATCGGCCAGATCTTCGAGCGTCGCATCGAACCGACAGAAGACCACGTCAACCCGCGGCACCATGATTTCGTGTACCGCGATATCGCTGAAGTCAACCAGTTCGCGCACAAGTCGCGTCAGGCGCGGGTCGGTATTGGCCGGAATCGCGGCGGATTTGAGCATCTCGCGTATATCTTCGCGGCTGTATTTTTCGGTGTCGGTGTCTGTTTCCGCGCTCCTGTTCCGGCGGAGTTTTACAGCCAGCCACTCGATGGGCGAGAGCGTTTTTTCCATTATCAATAGCGGTATCGCCGCGAATTTAGCCCACAGTTCCGGGATGTGATACGCCATGCTTTTGGGGGTTACCTCGCCCAGCGTAATAATCACTATCAGCGAGATTGCGCCGCCGGCCACCGCCGCGCCGGCGCCGTAAACTTCCGATAATCCCTGGACGATCTTAAACGATATCGCAAAGAAGAGGATGTTGACGACCATGTTGCCGAAAAGTATCACGAACAGCAACCTGCGCAGGCGTTTCGCCAATTCAAACGCAACCCGGCCGCCGAGTGGACGTGAGTTTTCGAAGCGCTTCAGCGCCGCCCGGTCCAGCGAAAAGAACGCCGTCTCCGAGCCGCTGAAAAACGCGCTCAGCAACAGTAGCACAGAAAGTTGTATGAAATTAATAATCACCCGCGACCTCGCCGTGAGTTTATCAAGCCGTCCCTGATAGTTCGATTCCGTTTTTGATTCGCGTCCGCATTTCGCCCAGCAATCTCTGGTATGCCGCCGCATTGAGTTTTATCGTCCTGCGTCCCGCTTGTATCTCGCGATGGTTTACCGCGGCAAACGCGTCGTCGCGCGCCTGGCAGAGGAGTTCAAAATCACCGGCCAGGTCCGCGTATTGCAGTTCCGGCAGTCCGTGCTGGCGCGTGCCCAGCAACTCCCCCGGCCCGCGCAGCCGCAAATCCTGCTCGGCTATCCTGAAGCCGTCCGACGTCGCGGCCATGATTCGCAGCCGTGCGCGCGCGATCTCGGTTTTCTGGTTGCCGAAAAGCAGACAGTACGATTTTTCCGCGCCGCGCCCGATCCTGCCGCGCAACTGGTGCAACTGGTTCAGGCCGAAGCGCTCCGCGTTTTCGATTACCATGATTGTGGCATTGGGCACGTCGATGCCGACCTCGATGACGACCGTCGCGACGAGCACCTGAATCTCGCCGTCGCGAAACGCGGCCATGATCCGATCCTTCTCGTCGGGCTTCATGCCGCCGTGCAGCAGGGCGACGCGAAACTCCGGGAATACCTTGTCAGCCAGTTCGTCGCGCGTCTGAGTCGCGGCCTTCAAGCCGGCCATGCCCTCCTTTTGCGATTTCTCGATGAGCGGGTAGACGAAATACGCCTGCCTGCCCGCCGTCAACTCCCCCCTGATGAATTCGTAAGCCGCGCCGATCTTTTTCGGCGGCACCAGGCTGGTATCAGTCGGCACGCGCCCCGGCGGCAGGCCCTCGATTACCGAGACGTCGAGATCGCCGAAAACCGTCATCGCCAGCGTCCGCGGTATCGGCGTCGCCGTCATAACCAACACATCGGGATTGAGGCCCTTGCGCTTGAGCGCGCCTCGCTGCAGGACGCCGAACTTGTGCTGCTCGTCGACGACGATGATCCCAAGCCGCCGGAAAGCGACGTCTTTTTGGATGAGCGCGTGTGTGCCTACGATGATGTCGATTTTGCCCGCCGCCAGGTCTTCGAGCGTCTTTTTGCGCTCGGAAGCCTTTTGTTTGCCCTTGAGAAGCGCCACGCGCACGCGGCTGCCGCGCAGAAATTCGCGGATCGTGCGGTGGTGCTGCTCGGCGAGAATTTCCGTCGGCGCCATGAAGGCCGCCTGGATGCCGCAGGCCACGTAGGCCAATATCGCGTAGAGCGCCACGACCGTTTTGCCCGAGCCGACGTCGCCCTGCAACAGCCGGTTCATCGGC
>JAUWEX010000293.1 GCA_030607235.1 Planctomycetota bacterium
AACGCCAACAGCCAGAATCTGGATTTCAAACGACAGCCGCTTTTCGCAAAAGACATCATTCCATTTATCGAAAAGGTCGAGGACCGCAGTTACCCGGCCAAGGTCAGCAAGTGGACGATGCGGCGCGACATGAATTCCGGGATGTGGAAAAATATCAAGATCAATTTCACCTTGCCCAAAAAACCCAAAGACGCAAAATGAACCGTGCGAGCGAAAAATCCACGCGCAACGAACGACCACAGCGCGGCAGCGTTCTGTTGATCGTCATGATTACGGTAGCCATGCTTTCGCTGCTCGTAGTTACGCTGATAAACGCGCGGACAGCGGCGAATTTTTCGGCACTGGCCGCTTCGGAACTGGCCCGGCAGGAATACGCCGCCACTGGAGGGATGGAAATCGCGCGCGCGCTCCTCAAGCAGGACAAGGGCAACTCTGAGAACGACAATTTATTCGAAGCCTGGGCGCGGCCCCGACGTTGCGAAATCGGCGGTTACGACTGCGAGATACTGATCGTCGACGAGGAAAGCAAAATCAACATGACGAAACTCTCGTCCGAGGACGCCGACACGATCGAGCGGATGACCCGGCTGTTGATTATGATCGTCCAGGATATCAAGGTCGAAGTCGCCGAAAAAAAGGTCGCGGAGGCCTGCAAAACAATGGCGGAGGACCTCGAAAAGTATTCGATATCGGTTGTTACGTTCGAGCAACTGCTGAATTACCCGCCGTTCACCGAGGAAATCGTTTACGGCGCCAAAGACGAGTCCGGCAGGATAGTCGAGGCGGGCCTGACGGAATACATCACGTTTCAGAACACTGTCAAGACCAATATCAACACCGCGCCGCGCGAGGTGCTGCTCGCCACGCTCGGTTTTGAAAACGAGGAACTGGTCGACAGAATTATCGAGTTTCGCGAACGCGAAGACGACGACGGCAACCGATACGGATTCACGGATTTCAACAGACTGAAGAAGTCGGCCGAAGGCGAAAATCCCGAAGGTTACGGTGAAAACAACGTGTTGTTCCATCAGGACAGCATCACGCTCATATCGCAGCACTTCGACGTAAACAGCAGCATATTTCTCATTACCGCCCTCTCGCCGACACAAGCCCTTATCGGCTCCGGCGACGGATCGGAAGGCCTCGCCCTGCCGGCGCGCGGCTGGGTATGGATGATGGAGCGAACCAACAAGGGCGAAATCAATACGATTTCACTGCGCGAAGCCACTCAGCCGGCTGCGTATTCGGAGGGCGAACGATGAATCGAATAATCTTGTGCGTCTTGCTGGTCGCGGGAGCGATAGCGTTGATCGCCAACATCGCAACGGGTTTTGTGGCGCCGGAAGCAGAAAAGTGGAACTCCGTGCCTGATGTGAAATGGCCGGACAAGACCGAGCAGACGGAAAACGCGGATGGCTCTTTCGTTTCGGGAAAATCCGTGTTGCACATCGATTTTATCAAGCGTGAGTTAATCAAGACCGACACCGGGAATAATCCCATCCCTAAACAGATCGTCGGCACCTCGATAAAAGACAGACTCGAACTGGTCTTTTATCTGTACGACAAAAAAAATCCGGAAAACAGCACCGCTACAATATATGAGAAGGAAGCAAACGGAACCATCCCAAACAAGTCTCGCGGATCGGGCCTCGGCATGACTCCGAGTTTCACCAAGCCTTCATTCAACCCGCGCAGGCCATCGCAGCCAAATTCCGGGCGCAATCAGTCGCGGTCAACAGGCAGACCAAAAAAATACGTAATCGACGCGGACAACCGCATGATCGGGGAGCACTGGATCGTGGCGGAATTTCGGGAGGACGGCCTGTTAATCAAGCAAGTCAACGGTGAAGAATCATTCCTGCTACTGATCGTCAACCCGGTAGGGAATAAAAGTAAGGCTAACCCGTAGCGGGTTGAGTTTGATCCCGACTTCGGAATATTTCTGAACCACAAGCGCAATAATTTCTTCCTGGGATTTCACGCCCAGTTTTTTTCCGGGCTGGGTCTGGCCAAGGATCATCGCATCCGTCGGGCTGAGCACAATCCTGCCGACATTGCGTATTTCCTTGTATCTCCCTAAAAACATCTTGATCTCGGCCTTGATCGAATCGGAATTTTTGTAAAGCCTTTCAACGGCTTCAATCCGCGCCTGACGAGATTGCTCATCGGTATCGGCATTCTGCGACTGCGTATCGCCCGTCTCGCACCCCACCGCCATCAGCCACACGGCAACGAGCGCCAGGGCCGCGACAAATTTAACGCTCCGTGTCTCCCGGTTCATTCGGCTGCTCCGTTTCGTCTGATTCTTCCGGTTTTTCCTGTTCTTCGGTTGCTTTGTCGTCATTGTTTTCCCCTATCGCAACTGTCAAGACATTGATAACGATTTCGATTTTGCGCTCCATCTTGCTTTGTTTGGTATAATTCGAAGGCACCACGATCTCCAGATTCCACTTAATCGCCGCGGGCAGATCGTTGGAAGCCCGGGCATTCCACGAATAACCCCATTCGCCTTTGTCGAGAAATTGCACCTCCGCTGACAATACCCGATCATAAACCACCGCGGTAT
>JAUWEX010000071.1 GCA_030607235.1 Planctomycetota bacterium
TGCTGATCGTCGGCGGGCTGATGTGGTGCATGCAGATCAAGCAGGAGATATTCCCCGATTTCGACCTGGACATCGTTACCGTAACCGTGGCGTATCCGGGCGCCTCGCCCGACGAGATAGAGAAGGGGGTAATCCTGCCGATTGAGGAGCAACTCAGCGGCCTCGACGGGATGGATGAAATTTCGTCTGTCTCCGGCGAGGGCTATGGCATGGTGAGCGTCGAGATGCAGATCGGTTACGACAAGCAGAAGTTTCTGCAGGACATCAAAAACGAGGTCGACCGGATAACGACGTTTCCCGACGACGCCGAGGAGCCGAAGGTGAGCCTGGCGTCGATCAGCCGTGGAGTTTTGATGGTCGTCGTGCACGGAGATGCGGGCGCAGGCGGCAGCGGAGAGCGGTTGTTGAGGGGAATGGCCGAGAAGATGCGCGAGCGCCTGTTGCAGTCGCCCAGGATAACCAAGGTCGAACTCCGCGGCGTCAGGCCCCACGAGGTCATCGTGGAGGTGCCGCAGGAGAACCTGCGCAGGTACGGCCTGACACTCGGCGAGATCGCCAACACCATTCGCCTGAATTCGGTGGAGATCCCCGGCGGCGGCATCGACACCGAAAGCGGCGAGGTGCTGGTGCGCGTCAAGCGGCGGCGTTACTGGGCCGCGGAGTTCGAAGACATCGCCGTGAAGAACCCGCACGGCGGCGAGCCGCTTCGTTTGAGCGACATCGCCGATACGATCGACGGATTCGAGGACGACGATTTCTCCGCGCAGTACAACGACGAGCCTGCCGTTCTGATAGACGTGATGCGGGTGGGCGACCAGACCCCGGTCGAGGTCTCGGAGGCGGCGCGCGAGATCATCGCCGAGATGAACGAGCAATTTCCACCGGGGATCCAGGCGGTGGTGCTCAACGATTTTTCCGAGTTGTACTCTCAGCGCATGAGCCTGCTGCTGCGCAACGCCTACATCGGCCTGGCGCTGGTGTTCGTGCTTCTGGCGGTGTTTTTGGAGGCGCGGCTGGCGTTCTGGATAGCGATGGGGATTCCGATTTCGTTCCTGGGAGCGTTTCTGTTTTTGCCGGCGATGGATATGTCGGTGAACATGCTCTCGATGTTCGCGTTTATCGTTGCGCTGGGTATCGTGGTCGACGACGCGATCGTGGTGGGGGAGAATATCTACCGCTGGAAACAGAAGGGGATGAGTTTCCAGAAGGCCGCGGTCCGCGGGGCCAGGGAGGTTGCCATGCCGGTAACCTTCAGCATTCTGACCAACATCGCGGCGTTTATGCCGATGCTGTTCATCCCCGGGGCGATGGGCAAGATATGGGCGGTGATTCCGGCGGTGGTGATAACGGTGTTTTTGATCTCGCTGTTCGAGAGCCTGTTTATCCTGCCGGCGCACCTGGGGCATTACAGGGAAAAGAGGCGGCGGGGCGTGAGCGCGTGGCTGCACCACCGGCAGCAGAACTTCAGCCACGCATTCGTGAGGTTCATCCGGAATTATTACAAGCCGTTTTTGGGGCGCGTGGCGAAGCACCGCTACATTACCATTTCGGTCGCGGCGGCCATACTCATGCTGACGGTGGGCTGGGTGACGAGCGGACGTATGGGGATGACCGCGATGCCCAAGGTGGAGTCCGACATCTCGCTGGTTACGATCAAACTGCCTTACGGCTCGCCGGTGGAATCGGTCGAGGCGATGCGCGACGGGATACTGGCGAGCGCAAAAAAAATCATCGCCGAAAACGGCGGCGAGAAACTGGTCGAAGGCGTATTCGCCATGATAGGCGCGGAGGGCTCGCACGTTTGCACCATCATGGTATTTATGCGCGACTCGAAGACCAGGCCGATTTCGACGACGGAGTTCACCAACAAATGGCGCGAGGCCAGCGGGCGGCCCGGCGGGCTGGAGTCGCTGGAATTCAGCGCCGACTCCTTCGGCCCGAGGGTGGGCAAGGCGATCAGCGTGCAGTTAAGCCACACCGACATCAAGGTACTGGAGACGGCATGTGCCGACCTCGCCGAGGCGCTGAAACGGTTTTCGGTCGCCAGGGATATCGACGACGGGTTTTCGCTGGGCAAGGAGCAGTTGGACTTCACGATGTTGCCTGCGGGCCTGAGCGAGGGCCTGACGCACATGGAGATCGCGCGGCAGATGCGCTATGCCTACCAGGGCGTCGAGGCGTTTAAGCAGCAGCGCGGCCGCAACGAGGTTACCGTGAGGGTGCGCCTGACGAAGGAAGAGCGCGAACGCGAGCAGTCGCTGGACAACTTTATTCTCCGCACTCCGTCCGGGGGGGAGATCCGGCTGATGGACGCCGCCGAATACAAGCGCGGCCGCTCGTACACCGAGATCAAGCGGCGAAGCGGCCGCCGCTTGATAACGGTTACCGCCGACGTCGACCCGCCCAGGGAGTCGAGCGTCGTGCTCGATGCGATCAATGCCGAGATACTGCCGGGACTGACGGAGAAGCACCCCGGTTTGCAATACAGTTTCGAGGGCGAAGAGGCCAGCATCAACGAAAGCATGGAATCGATCTACGCCGGCCTGGTCGTGGCCGCACTGGCTATCTACGCGATGCTCGCCATCCCGATGCGCTCGTACGCCCAGCCCGCCATCATCATGGTCAGCATCCCCTTCGGCGTCGTCGGCGCGGTCCTGGGCCACCTTATCATGGGTTTCGGCCTGAGCGTAATCAGCGTCCTGGGCATCGTGGCGCTGTCGGGAGTGGTGGTCAACGACTCGCTGGTCTATATCGACTTCGCCAACCGCGAACGCAGGTCCGGCAAGTCGGCTTACGATTCGATTTTGTCGGCGGGCGCGAACCGCTTCCGGCCGATTATGCTGACGACGCTGACGACGTTCGGGGGGCTGGCGCCGATGATATTCGAGACCTCGCTTCAGGCGCGCTTTATGATTCCGATGGCGGTGTCGCTGGGCTACGGTATCATGTTCGCGACGGGGATTACGCTGTTGCTGGTGCCGAGCCTGTACCTGGTAATCGACGATATGAAGTCGGTTTTCGGTCGAATGCGCTTGCACATGCGCGCCTTTGCGGGCAGTGCCCGCTCCCAATAGGGTAAATCCACCTATTCCAATACCCGCTCGCTGTCTATCGCCATTCGGCGATAGAAGCGCTTGCTTCCACACACTGGCGATTTGGGCAGGAGTGCTGTGTTGTTGGGGATAAAAAGTAAAAAGGTGCCTGACACCCTTCCGTGATTTCTTGACGCGGGCGGGCGCATTGCGTAAAATGCGCCGCCTCAAAAAAACGGGCGTGTAGTTCAGGGGGAGAACGCCTGGTTTGCAACCAGGAGGTCGCGGGTTCGAATCCCGCCACGTCCACCAGAAACCAAAAGGACTTGCGGGTTTCCCGCGAGTCCTTTTTTGTGTTTATGACCTCCGCGCGAGTTTGGAGGCGAGGATGGCGATAAGCCCGCCGAGGAAGAAGTAGCCCAACACGACTTCGAGACCGACGATGATTGTTCCCAGCCACGTTGCCGCCTTGATATCGCCGAAGCCCAGCGTCGTGAAAGTTACGACGCTGAAATAGACCTTGACCAGAAGATTGGCCGGAAATGAGTGGTCGTATTTTGCGAGTGGTGCGCCTATGTAGACCAGTTTCGGGAACGCCCAATAAACGATTCCGAAAAACGACGCGAAGATGAACGACCACAAGGCCCAGAGGGATAGACACCTTCCGCAGTTGGAACTCCGCGCCCAGAGCCAGTACATAACGGGATGTTTTTCATGGAAGTCTTCAATGAATTGCTCGTCCTCGATATCCCGTTTAAGGCCGGGATTTTGTGATGCGTCCATCAACGAAGTATCGATCCCGGTGAATATGGTTGGACGGCCTTTTTTCCCAATCCTGCGGCAGAAGCCAATAAATTTTTCCAGTGGTTTGCGCAGATCGTCTTCAAGGCTGTCGAATATTTTTTTTCTTCGTTTGTGCCTTCTTTGCCATGCAAGTTTTTTCCACTCTCTTCCCTTGCGAAATTTTTTTGAATACAGCATTGTAAAAAAGGAAACCAAGAACGCCACCCATAACGGTCCGCGCCATTCCAATGAATATTGGATGCTCCAAAGTTCTGCCAAGTTCTTTTCTATCGCTGGATTGATTTGACGTTTCCCATTAATGATGTTTTGTATTGTCGAACCTGCGATCACTGCGCTGGTTAAATCAGCACCTCGAAGGTCAGCTTCTCCGAGAAGAGCTCCCTGAAAGTTGGCCACCGAAGATTGGCGTTCTGAAGGTTGGCCTCTAATAGATTGGCACCTCGAAGGTTGGCTTCCTCGAGATCAACTCCTCTAAGGTTGGCTTCATGAAGGTAAGCGCCCTGAAGGTTGGCTACGGAGAGCATAGCACCTTCCAGGTTGGTTGCCTCAAGATTAGCATCCTGAACATCTGTGTACAGGAGCTTAGCGCCTTGAAGGTTGGCTACTTCGAGATCTGCGCCTTGAAGATTGGCTTTCGAGAGATCGGCATCTTGAAGGTTGGCGACAAATAGACGAGCATCTTGAAGGTTAGATATTTTGAGACTAGTACCCTGAAGATTGGCACCTTCGAGATCAGCACCTCGAAGGTTGGCTTGAGACAATTCACATTTTGCTAAATCAATATATCTCAGATCAAGATAATAATTTTCGAAAATTTCAGAGACATAATAAAAATCTCTAAATTGCCTGTCGCCTTCTAATGTTGTCGGCCCCCAATCTACCCCTGTATCAGGATCGTTGGGATCCCACAAGCCTTCGCGCTTCTTCAAACCTTCAATAATTTTATCCAGAAAAGCCTTGCCGTCTTCAGTTAACCAACGTTGTCGGTATTCAATTTCGCAAACTTCAGTGTCACTTATATCAATTTCTTCGCGTTTTAGTCCATCGAGTCCAACAACTTCTTTTAGGATTGCGTGGCGTTCGTTCCACTGTGCGAGTTGCTGCTTTTCCCATTGTGCGCGTTCTGCGGGATCTTCTATATCCGAGGCGAATTCAGGCTGGCCTTCGTTTTCTTCGATGTGTTTTTCGAAGAGTGCATCCAGATTTTCTTTCAAACGCTTGATTTCTTTCAGACGGGCGGCGTATTCCGCGTCCGATTCTCCGGGGCGTCTTGGGATTGCGTCATCTATCTCGTCGGCCATTCCGTCCTCCGTGCGTTTCCTGTAAAATCCGGTGTTTGTGTAACAGAGAGCATATCACCGAGATGTGTCGCAGGCAAGCCGATTCCCCGACTGCGGGCGTGGCGGGGGGGAGTTTGGGAGATTTCCTCTTGTTTGGCGTCAATCGTATCGGATATACTTGTGTGTTATTGATGACACGTAATCAGGGAGAAAACCATGTCAAATCACATCTGGCTTTTTGCTTTTCTTGTGCTGTCGGTTTTGCTCATCCCGATGGGCTGCGATGGTAATGATACTGTGCCTCCAAAGGATACTGGGGACACTCCGCCGCCAGGGGGCAGTACGCCTGCGGAGGATACTACGCCGCCGGAGGGCAGTGCGTCGTCGGGGGATACTGCGCCGACAGGCTACACGGGAGCCGCCTGGAGCGGCGATAATGTGAAGGAACTCGTTACGCTGCGCGGGCATGACAAATATGTGGTTGCCGTGGTGTTTAGTCCTGACGGCAAGATGCTGGCTTCGATGAGTTCGGATAAAACGATAAAGGTGTGGGACGTGTCGAACTGGGCGCTGTTGACTACGCTGAGCGGGCGTGGCGGAAGTGCGAATGCCCTGGCGTTCAGTCCCGACAGCAAGACGCTGGCTGCGGCGAGTTCGGATTATAAGATAAAATTGTGGGATGTTGCGACCTGGACGGTTAAGGCCGCGCTGAGCGGGCATACGAAATGGCCGATTTCGCTGGCGTATAGTCCTGACGGCAAGACGCTGGCCTCGGGGGGCGCGGATATGACGGTGAGATTGTGGGACGTAGCGAGCGCGACGCAAAAGGCTATGCAGATCGGACATCAATTCGATGTGTATGCCGTGGCGTTCAGTCCCGACGGTCGGACGCTGGCCTGGGGCGGGTTTGAGGGCAAGATGATGTTGTGGGACGTGTCGGCGGCGAAGGGAACGGTCGAATTGGAAAAGGTTATCAATGATGTGAGGGCCCTGGCATTTAGTCCCGATGGCAAAACGCTGGCGGCGGGGAAATTCGACAGTACGATAAGGTTGTTTGATATGTCGAGCGGCGAAATAAAGGCTAGGTTGAGCGATCACGAAGCGTATATGAGGACTATACCGTTCAGCCCCGACGGCCGGACGATTGTCTCGGCGAGCAAGGGTAATAAGACGATAACGTTTTGGGACGTGTCGAGCGGCAAGGAAATTTACAGGATCGAAGATCTTGATGATTATATATTTTCCGCGGCGTTTAGTCCCGACGGCAGGATGCTGGCTGCGGGGAGTAGGGATAAGACGGTAAAGATATGGAGTGTCATCAAACCATAATTACGGATTCTGCTGGAGAAACCTGGCCGGCCGCAAGCGCCTGCCGCACTATTCC